>NZ_JABWQW010000049.1:0-16365 GCF_014268645.1 Pseudomonas sp. SWRI154 | reverse complement strand
GTTTATCCGTATAACCTGAACCGCCGTATACGGAACCGTACGTACGGTGGTGTGAGAGGACGGCGGATGTAAATCCGCCTCCTACTCGATCGATAAGGAATTCGCATGGATCAAATTTCGAGCCCGCACGTGCGTCCCGTAGAGCGCGAACTCAGCCCGCGCGCGGTCATCACGGGAATCGTGCTTGGCATCCTCCTGACGCCTTCCAATGTCTACGCGGGATTGAAGATTGGCTGGTCGTTCAACATGTCGATCATCGCTCTGCTGGTCGGCTATGGCATCTGGCAGGGTTTGGCCAAGCGCTCGACCGGACGACTGCCCTGGACGCTGCATGAAAGCAACATCAACCAGACCGTAGCGTCGGCTGCGGCGTCGATCATTTCCGGTGGGCTGGTCGCGCCCATTCCGGCGTATACCTTGCTGACCGGCCAGCAACTGGACGCGGTGCCGATGGTTGCCTGGGTGTTCTCGGTGAGCTTCCTGGGCATCTGGATCGCCTGGTATCTGCGACCGTCGCTGCTCAACGACAAGGCACTGAGGTTTCCCGAGGGCATGGCGACCCTGGAAACCCTGCTGCACATCTATAACCATGGTCATGAAGCGGCAACGCGCTTGAAGGTCCTGCTTGGGGCGGCGCTGCTGTCCGGCGTCGCCAAGTGGGTCGATACCTTTATGTGGGCCATCGCGCGTTGGTCGCCGAGCGCCCAATTGGAGCGCCTGACGTTTACCGCCGATCCTTCACTGCTGCTGGTGGGGTTCGGCGGCATCATTGGCATCCGCGTCGGCTTGACCCTGCTGCTCGGCGCGTTGCTGGCGTGGGGCGCGCTGGCGCCATGGTTGCTGGACAATGGCCTGGTGCAGTTGCCGCCCGGCAGCAGCGGCCCGCAGTTCGCCGTGCTGGTGGAGTGGCTGCTGTGGCCGGGCGTGAGCCTCATGGTTTGCGCGACGTTGGCGTCCCTGGCGATTCGCTTGTGGGCGTTGCACACTTGCACCAAGGCCAGCGGCGGCACGACCTGGGTGATTCCCAAGACCGGGCCGGCGGTCGGTTTCCTGTCGGCGATCATTTTGGTGGTGAGCCTGCAAGCGCTGCTGTTCGGTATCAATCCGTGGATGGCGCTGCTGACCATTCCCCTGGCGATCTGCCTGGCAGCGGTGGCCGCCCGAGTGGTCGGCGCCACGGGCATTCCGCCAATCGGCGCCATCGGTCAATTGTCCCAATTGAGCTTTGGCATCGTTGCGCCAGGGCAGGTGCCGATCAACCTGATGAGCGCCAATACCGCCGGCGGTTCGGCCGGGCAATGCACGGACTTGATGAACGATTTCAAGGTCGGCCGGGCGATTGGTGCCACGCCACGCAAGCAGTTGATGGCCCAGACCCTGGGAATTTTCATCGGCAGCATCGTCGGCGTGCTGGCCTACCTCGCGTTGATTCCTGACCCGCAAACCATGCTGCTCACCGAAGAGTGGCCGGCCCCGGCAGTCGCCACTTGGAAAGCCGTGGCGCAAACCCTGACCCTTGGCTTGGACTCATTGTCAGTCAGCATCCGCTGGGCGATCTTCATCGGCGGTGTCGTCGGTCTGTTGCTGGGCATCCTCGACAGCTTGTTGCCGACGCATCGCGCCCGCTACTTGCCCAGTACGGCGGCATTGGGCCTGGCATTTGTCCTGCCAGCCTCGGTGTCGCTGATGATGGCCCTTGGCGCGGTGCTCACCTGGTTGGTGAGCTGCCGCTGGCCGAGCCTCACGGAGCGCTTTGCGATTACCGCGGCGGCGGGGTTGATTGCCGGCGAGAGCATCACCGGGGTGGGGGCTTCGTTGTGGGAAATGGTCGGGAATCTCTGAAGGCCACAGGAAGCGGTTTGGTGGTACCGGCGAGTCAATGAGAGTGCCGCGGCTCCCCACTGCGAGCGATCACCCGCAAATGCAAGGTGGCCGGCTCCAGGCAGCCTCCGGTGGACAGCTGCCCGACCAGCTGCCGGTAGAGTTCCTGCCAGGGCGTCTGCGAGGGTGGGATATTCGGCGTCCATTCACGGCGGCGCCGCTCCATCTCGGCGTCGTCGACCAGCAGGTTCACGGTGCGGGTGTTCAGGTCCACTTGCAGCCGGTCGTTGGTCTGCAGCAGCGCCAGGCCACCACCCACGGCTGCTTCCGGGGACATATTGAGGATCGACGGGCTCGCTGATGTGCCGCTTTGACGACCGTCGCCGAGGCAGGGTAGGGAGTCGATGCCTTGTTTGATCAGCGCGGCCGGCGGGGCCATGTTCACCACCTCGGCGCTGCCGGGATAACCCACGGTGCCGACGCCACGAATCACCAGGATGCAGCGCTCGTCGATGTCCAGCGCCGGGTCATCGATCCGTGCGTGATAATCCTCCGGTCCTTCAAAGACGATGGCCCGTGCCTCGAAGCTGTTCTCGGCACCGGGCTCGGACAGGTAGGTCTTGCGAAACGCTTCGCCCACCACCGACATCTTCATGATCGCGCTGTCGAAGAAATTGCCGCTGAGCACGATGAAGCCGGCACGGTGCTTGAGCGGGGTTTCAAACGGGTAGATGACGTCGGTGTTGCTGGTCAAGCTGCTGCCGACGATTTCGCCGATGGTCCTGCCGCTGACCGTGGCGCAGTGTTCGTGCAGGCGCCCGGCCTTCTGCAATTCATGCATGACGGCCGGCACGCCCCCGGCGCGGTGGAAGCCTTCGCCCAGGTACTTGCCGGCCGGCATGCAGTTGACCAGCAGCGGCACGTCTTCACCGATCCGTTGCCAGTCGTCCAGGCTCAGCTCGACGCCCATGTGCCGGGCAATGGCGATCAGGTGCGGCGGGCAGTTGCTCGATGCACCCAATGCCGAGGCGACGGCAATGGCATTCTCGAACGCTTCGCGGGTCATGATCTGCGATGGTCGCACGTCCTGGCGAACCAGGTCGCAGATGCGCTTGCCGGTGGCGTAGGCCATTTGACCGCGCTCGCGATAGGGCGCCGGGATGCTTGCACAACCGGGCAGCGACATGCCCAGGGCCTCGGCCAGGGCGTTCATCGACAGGGCGGTGCCCATGGTGTTGCAGTGACCCACCGACGGCGATGCCGCGGTGGTCATTTCCATGAAACCTTCGTAGTCGATTTCGCCGGCGGCCATCAGGTTGCGTGCATGCCACAGCACGGTGCCGGAGCCGATCAGCTCGCCCTTGTGATGGCCGTCGAGCATCGGCCCGCCGGACAGGACGATGGCGGGCAGGTCGGTGGTCGCCGCCGCCATCAGGCAGGCGGGGGTGGTCTTGTCGCAACCGGTGGTGAGCACCACGCCGTCCAATGGATAACCATGAAGAATTTCAACCAAGCCCAGGTAGGCCAGGTTACGGTCCAGGGCAGCGGTGGGCCGGCGCGACTGTTCGGCAATCGGGTGCACCGGGAATTCCATGGGGATGCCGCCGGCATCACGAATGCCGGCCTTGACCCGTTGGGCCAGTTCCAGATGATGGCGGTTGCAAGGTGTCAAGTCGCTGCCGGTCTGGGCAATGCCGATGATCGGCCGGCCCGATTGCAGCTCTTCGCGAGTCATGCCGTAGTTCATGTAGCGTTCGACGTACAGGGCGGTCATGTCGGCGTGGGCCGGGTCATTGAACCATTGCTCGCTGCGCAGGCGGCGTTTTGGCGTGTCACTCATGATTCATTTCTCTCTTGTAATTGGATGAATCGGCGATCGGTCGGGCTCAGCGATCGAGCAGCCCCCGCGCGGCGAGGTTGCGCAGCAAGGCGCCGACGCCGAAGGTCCAGGGTGCGGCGTCACAGCTGTGGGTTACCTGATTGTGCAGGCCACCCAGCAATGGGCTGCTGATACTGACCCTGTCACCCCGTTTGTGGGTGAAACCGCTGCCGACGTGGTCACGATCATCGGTGGGGGCGAACAGGGTACCGAGAAACAGCAGGAAACCGTCCGGGTATTGATGGTTGGCGTTGAGCGTCTGGCCGGCCAAGTCCTGCGGGTCGCGGCTGATCTGGTTCATGGAGCTGGAACCGTGCAGGCGGTAGCCGTCTTCGCCTTGTACTTGCAAGTCGACTTCGCAGGCGCGCACGTCGTCGAGGCTGAAATGCTCATCGAACAGCCGAATGAACGGCCCGATGGCGCACGATGCGTTGTTGTCCTTGGCCTTGCTTAGCAACAGCGCGCTGCGGCCTTCGATGTCTCGCAGATTGACGTCGTTGCCCAAGGTGGCGCCGTGGATCTGGCCACGGCTGTTCACCGCCAGCACGACCTCGGGCTCAGGATTGTTCCATTGCGAGGCCGGGTGAATGCCGATCTGGCTGCCACTGCCGACGGCCGCCAGGACCGGCGCCTTGGTGAAGATTTCCGCGTCCGGCCCGATGCCGACTTCCAGGTATTGCGACCACATGCCCTGTTCGATGAGGTACGCCTTCAGACGCATGGCTTGTTCGGAGCCCGGCACGATCGAGCGCAAGTTATCGCCGATCACGCTGTGCACCGTGGCGCGCACGGCGTCGGCCCGGGCCGCGTCACCGCCGGCCTGTTCCTCGATCACCCGCTCGATCATGCTCGCGGCGAAGGTCACGCCGGCGGCCTTGATCACCTGCAGGTCCAGCGGCGGCAGCAAGAACGGTTTGGACAGATCGGCATGCAGGCCGGTGTTGGCCAGCAGCGCTTCGACGCTGGCGATGAAGGTGCCTGGCGTTTCTCTCACGGCTGCCAATGGCGAGGAGGTTTCCAGCAAGTCGCTCAAGGTCGCGAAACGCTCCGACAAGTCGAACACCCCGTCGCTGCGCAGCACGATGGGCGAGGGCCCGGCAACGGCGCCGGGCACCCAGGCACGACCAATCAGGGTGCCGGCGACGCCATCGGCCGGCAGGGTGTTCTCGGGAGTAAGCATGAGCGACATGGGCGATCTTCCTGGTTCGTAAAGCTTTCACGCTAGGGCGCGCTGTCGATGAACTCCAATGAGATATATTCAGTATCTGATAACGTCTGGTTATTACACGTTGAGGAGTACCCATGTCCGACTTGTCCTTCTCCAGCTTCTGCGGCTGGCTCAAATTCCGCCATCTGCTGCTGATCGACACCTTGGGGCGTACCTGCAACATGCATCTTGCAGCCCAGCAGATGAACCTCAGCCAGCCGGCGGTGAGCAAGATGCTCAAGGAAATCGAAAGCCTGCTCGGCTTCGCCCTGTTCGAACGTCGCCCCCGAAGCATGCCGCCCACCGCGCTCGGCGAGCACGTACTGCGTTATGCGCAAATCGCGTTGAACGACGCGCGTTCGTTTGTCGAGCAGATCAGCAGCCTGCGCGAAGGCGGTCATGGCTACCTCAAGGTCGGCGGCATCTTTGCCGCGACAGCGGTGGCGTTGCCCGAGGCGATCCTGCAGATCAAACAGCGCTGGCCTTTGCTGTCCATCGAAGTGGTGGAGCAAACCAGCAACCATCTGATGGAAATGCTTGAAGAGAAAAAGCTCGATCTGGCAGTGGCGCGCTTTACCGATCAAAGCCAGCAGCAGCGCTACGACTTCCAGCCCCTGGCCCCGGAACCGTTCTGCATCGTGGTGAACAACCGCCACCCGCTGGTGGACGCCGGGCCAACGTCCTTGCAGCAACTGGTGGACCAGCCGTGGATCCTCTATCCGGTCGGTACGCCGATCCGCGCGCGCATGGAGCTGGCGTTCGCCGAGGCGGGAGTGGGCATGCCGCGCAACACCATCGACACCATCTCCATGCAGACCTTTCTCCAGGTCCTGAAACGTGGGCCGATGATCGGCATGTTGCCCAATGCCATGGTCGATCCGCTGCTCGAAAGCGGCCAACTCAAGACCCTCGACACGCCGTTGCACCTGGTGCCGCAGGACTACGGCATCCTCACGCGAAAGAACGAGCCGCTGGTAGGCGCGGCGCTGGAGTTCGCCGAGATCCTCAAGGACAACGCCCGCCTGAGCGGCTGAATCCCTGTGGCGAGGGCGCTTGCTCCCGCTGGGCTACGAAGTAGACCCTTGGGTTCCGATAACATCTGGTTATCAACTAATCAAAAAATGCCATTGGGAATGAATCGATTCCCAACAGTAGAGTCCTCGTTCAATCGCCGGATGATTCGCTCATTCGACGTGACCCAATAAAAACAATCAGGGGTTACTCATGCAAACCATCTCCGAGCATTTGCCCGCACAGGCTCCCGCCGGCGGACTGGATTTCGAAGACCGGACCTACCGCAAGGTGATCTGGCGGATCCTGCCCGTGTTGCTGTTGTGCTACATGGCGGCGTACCTCGATCGTGTGAACATCGGCTTCGCCAAGCTCGACATGCTCAACGAACTGCAATTCAGCAACACCGTGTATGCCTTGGGCGCCAGCATGTTCTTCTGGGGCTACTTTCTCTTCGAAGTGCCCAGTAACCTGCTGCTGCATCGCTTCGGCGCGCGGTTCTGGATTGCCCGGATCATGCTCAGTTGGGCGGTGATTTCCATGGCCGTGGCCTACACCGTGCCGTTGGCGGCGTTCTTTCACATTGAATCGAGCACGATGTTCTACGTGCTGCGTTTCCTGCTGGGGATCTGCGAAGCGGGCTTCTTTCCTGGCGTGATTCTCTACCTCAATTACTGGTTTCCGACTCATCGGCAGAGCCGCGTGATGTCCGGATTCCTGCTCGCCTTGCCGGTCAGCTTGACGCTGGGCGGGATCCTGTCCGGCTGGCTGATGAACAGCATGCAAGGCGTGCACGGCATGTCCGGCTGGCAGTGGATGCTGATCATCGAGGGCATTCCTTCGATCATCATGGCCTTCGTGGTGATCGTCTGCCTGGCCGACAACATCGACAAAGCCAAGTGGCTCTCGGCGGCGGAAAAAGCCATGCTCAAGGCCAATCTGCAAACCGACAACCAAGGCAAGGCCACGCGCCTGAGCGAAGTTTTCTTCAATCCTCGGGTGTGGTTGCTGGTGCTGATCCTGCTGACCTTCAACACCGGTTTCTACGGCCTGGCCTTCTGGATGCCGTCGATCATCAAGAGCACCGGCATCACCAACAGCCTGCACATCGGCTTGCTGACCGCCATTCCTTACTCGGTGGCAATCGTCGCGATGCTGCTCAACGCACGCCACTCCAACCGCACCGGCGAGCGGCGCCTGCACGCGGCCATTCCGGCCTTCATCGGTGGCGCCGGGCTGATCCTCAGTGCGTTCTTTGCCGATAACCTGGTGCTGTCGGTGCTGTTCCTCAGTGTCTCGGCCTCGGGGATCCTCAGCCTGATGCCGATCTTCTGGACCCTGCCAGGCACCGTGCTGTCGGGCGTCGCCGCCGCTGCCGGGATCGGCATGATCAACGCGATCGGCAACCTGTCGGGCTTCACCGGATCGATGATCACCGCCGTGGCGGAAACCCTCACGGGCAATATCAATAACGGTACTTATGTGTTGGCCCTGTGTCTGTTGGTCAGCGGTGGGTTGATCCTCGCCATCCCTGCGTCGATGCTTGGCAGGACACCCAAGACCGCGCCCACCGCCGCGCAACTGGAGACAGCATGAGCCTGCAAAACAAGCGCGTGCTGGTGACGGCGGCGGGGCAAGGCATCGGCTTGGCCAGCGCCATTGCCTTCGCCCAGGCCGGCGCCGAGGTGTTTGCCAGTGATATCGACATTCGCGCACTGGCGGGCATCGATGGGATCACGCCGATGATCCTCGATGTCACCTCGGCCGGCGCCATCGACGCTGCCCGCGAGCGCATCGGTGGGCTGGACGTGCTCTTCAACTGCGCCGGCTACGTGCACAGCGGCAATATCCTCGACTGCGACGAAGCGGCCTGGGCGCGCTCGATGGACCTCAATGTCACGGCCATGTACCGCATGATCCGCGCGTTCCTGCCGGGCATGCTGGCCCGTGGCGGCGGATCGATCATCAACATGTCGTCGGTGGCCTCGAGCATCAAGGGCGTGCCCAACCGATTCGCCTATGCTGCCAGCAAGGCGGCGGTGGTGGGACTGACCAAATCTGTCGCCATCGACTTTGTCAGCCAGGGCATCCGCTGCAACGCGATATGCCCCGGCACCGTGGATTCTCCTTCGTTGCGCCAGCGTATCGCCGACCAGGCGGTGCAACAGGGCGTCGATGAGGCGCAGGTCTACCGACAGTTTCTCGACCGCCAGCCCATGGGACGTATCGGTGATACTCAGGAAATCGCGCAATTGGCGCTCTATCTGGGCAGCGACGCGTCCGCCTACACCACCGGGACGGTGCACGTCATCGACGGTGGCATGAGCCTCTGAATTTTCACTTGAGCAGGAGCACTTCATGAAACTGTTGCGTTACGGCGAAAAAGGTTCGGAAAAACCCGGACTCCTGGATGACGACAATCAGATCCGCGACCTGTCCGACCACGTGCCGGACATCGCCGGGAAGGTCCTGGAGCCGGACAGCCTGGCGGCGCTCGCCTTGATTGACCCGCAAAGCCTGCCGCTCGTGGCCGGTCAACCGCGGATCGGTGCTTGCGTCGGGCAGGTCGGCAAGTTCATCTGCATCGGCCTGAACTACGCCGACCATGCCGCCGAGTCGAACATGGAGGTACCGAAGGAGCCAATCATTTTCAACAAATGGACCAGTGCCATTTGCGGGCCGAACGACGACGTCCAGATTCCCCGTGGCTCGCTCAAGACCGATTGGGAAGTCGAACTTGGCGTGGTCATCGGCAAGGGCGGGCGCTACATCGACGAGGCGAACGCCATGGAGCATGTCGCCGGTTATTGCGTCATCAACGACGTGTCGGAGCGCGAGTGGCAGTTGGAGCGCGGCGGCACCTGGGATAAAGGCAAAGGTTTTGATACCTTCGGCCCGCTTGGGCCGTGGTTGGTGACGCGGGACGAAATCGCCGATCCCCATACGCTGGACCTGTGGCTGGAAGTCGACGGCCATCGCTATCAGAACGGCAACACCCGGACGCTGATCTTCAGCGTGCCGCAACTGGTCGCCTACCTGAGCCGGTGCATGAGCCTGCAACCCGGCGACGTGATCTCGACCGGCACACCTCCGGGCGTTGGGCTGGGCATCAAGCCCAACCCGGTATTCCTGCGCCCTGGCCAGACCATGCGCCTGGGCATTGAAGGTTTGGGCGAACAGCGTCAGGTCACGGTGCAGGCGGACTGATAGTGGACTCGCTGCCGCTATCGCGATCGTGCTCGCGATAGCGTTGGTTCAGTGACCGGGATTCAGGAAGTGGGTTATGTCTTGAGGGTACTGTCCACGCCCCGAAAAATCCTCGAAGATGCGCGACTGATTCGAGAGAACGACCCGATCCATGAGCGACGACTCCCACGCACGGTTCTTGCGTTTTCAAACCCCGGATCCCGGCATCGCCCCCCGAGAGCAGGCACCCATGCTCCCGCAGGAGCTGGCTTGGGCGCGCGAGCGTGCATTCATGCACCGCTTCAGCTGGTTCGTGGTGCTGCTACCGCCGTTGAGCATGGGCTTCGTGCTGCCAGGCTTGGCGTTCTTGACGATCCTGGGCCTTGTCCAGAAGTTATTCGCTCCGGACTTGGATATCGACCGGATTGTTGGTGATTCCCTGGTCTGGCTGGCGTTGGTGACGGTGATTTTCGTCGCCGGTTGGGTATTGTCCAATTACCTGCGCGACTCACGCGATCCGACCAAGCGCTACTGGCAATCGATGCCGGATCAAGGGCGGGTCGAGCTGGAACGTCATACCTTGGTCAGGGGCATCAGCCTGTGGGCCAACGACTATGACCCGGATTGCAACAGTCTCACACTGTGGAAGAACGACGAGCTGGTGTGCGTGCAAAGCTCCGGCGTATCGCAGTGGGTCCTGGCTATGACCGAGGCCGGCCACTGGCTGGTGCTCAAGGAAGAGTTTCCCGGCGATTTCTGCTATAGACGGGTGGGGCAGATGCCCCCGCCCGAGAAGCAGATGCAACCCCGGCAGCACCTGGCGATCGCCTTCGCGCCCGGTACCCAGTTAGCGCTTGGTCAGCGTTTCAACGGCGCGCCTATGCCAATGACGCAGACGTCTTATTGGATGACCGCCGATGAGATCAAGCGCCTCACCGAAGCCGCCCATCACTGGATCTTTTTCCCGCCGGACCGTTACGCCGTGGTCAACGCTCGGGACGCCGGTTGGCTGCAGCGACTAGTGGACAAGGCCCTTCATGACTGACGAACTCTACAAGCAAAAGCTCCGCTCCCAGACGCCTGATCCAGGCCTTGGCCCTCGTGAGCAATCTCCGATGCTCCCACAGGAGTTGGCCTGGGCGCGCGAGCGTGCATCCATGCACCGCTTCAGCTGGGTCATGGTGCTCGCGGCGCCGGTGAGCATTGGCCTCATGCTGCCGAGCCTGGCGTTCGTGATTGTCCTGGGGCTTGTCGAGAAATGGTTCGTCCCGGGCCTGGATATCGACCGGATCCTCGACGGATCCTGGGGCTGGCAGGTGTTGGCGACCGTGCTTATCGTGGCGGGCTGGGCATTGTCCAATTACCTGCGCGACTCACGCGACCCGATCAAGCGCTACTGGCAATCGATGCAGGATCGAGGGGTGGTGGAGCTTGAGCGTCATTCGCTGATTTCGGGTATCAGCCTGTGGGCCAACGACGTTGACCCTGATTGCAACAGCGTCATGCAATGGAAGAACGGCACGCTGGTGCGCGAGCAAGCCTCTGGCGTGTCGCAGTGGATTCTGGCCATGACCACGGCCGGCCACTGGCTGGTTCTCAGGGAGGAGTTTCCCGGCGCCTTCCGCCATGGACGGGTAGGGCGAATGCCTGCGCCCGACGAGCGGATGAACCACCGGCAACAATTGGCGATCACCTTTGTCCCCGGGACCCAGGTGACGCTGGGCGAGCGCTTTGACGGTGCGCCTTTGCCGCTGACGGACTCTTCGTACTGGATGTCCGCCGATGAGTTCACGCGCCTCGCCGAGGCATCCCATCGCTGGACTTGTCTGCCGCCGGACCGTTACGCCGTGGTCAACGAGCGGGACGCCGATTGGATACAGCGCCTGGTGGACAAGGCACTAGGCGGCATCGGCCCACAGCCTGGGCGACCCGCCGTCATGGTTGAGCGTCCACCAACGTGACACGGTGATTTCGGGGCGCGAGCGTACCGCCCGCCGGGAAACCTTCAAGGGCAAGTAGGCCCGCAGCGCCTCAATCGGCCTTTCTGCGCCTGACGCGCTTCATCACCACCACGAAAAACACCGGCACAAACACCACCGCCAGCGTGGCGCTGATCATCCCGCCGATCACACCAGTGCCAATCGCCTGCTGGCTCGCCGAACTGGCGCCCGTGGCGATCGCCAGCGGAACCACGCCGAGGATGAACGCCAGCGAGGTCATGATGATCGGTCGCAGGCGCAGGCGCGCGGCCTGGAGCGTGGCGTCGATCAGGTCATGACCCTCGTCGTACAGGCTCTTGGCGAACTCGATGATCAGGATCGCGTTCTTCGCCGACAGGCCGATGATGGTGATCAGCCCGATCTTGAAGAACACATCGTTGGGCATGCCGCGCAACGACACGGCCAATACCGCGCCGAGCACCCCCAGCGGCACCACCAACAGCACCGAGGTCGGGATCGACCAACTCTCGTACAGCGCCGCCAGGCACAGGAACACCACCAGCAACGACAGGCCCAACAGGATTGGTGCCTGGCTGCCGGACAAGCGTTCCTGCAAGGACAACCCGGTCCATTCCTGGCCCAGGCCCGTCGGCCCCTGGGCCACCAGCCGTTCGATTTCGGCCATGGCTTGTCCAGTGCTATGGCCCGGTGCCGGTTCGCCGGAAATGCTCACCGCCGGATAGCCGTTGTAGCGGGTCAATTGCGCCGGTCCCTGGGTCCAGCGGGCCTGGACGAAGGCCGACAACGGGACCATTTTCCCGCTGCTGTTACGCACGTGAATCTTCAGAAGATCCTCGACCTGGCTGCGCTGGTCGCCTTCGGCCTGGACCACCACCCGCTGCATCCGCCCCTGGTTCGGGAAGTCGTTGATGTAGGCCGAACCCACTGCCGTGGACAACACGCCGCCGACATCGGCGAAGGAAATACCCAGGGCATTGGCTTGCTTGCGGTCGACTTCCAGTTGCACCTGCGGCGCCTCCGCCAGGGCGCTTTCACGCACGTTCATCAGTATCGGGCTTTTTTCGGCGGCGGCGAGCAACTCGCTGCGGGCCTGCATCAACGTGGCGTGGCCGAGGCCGCCACGGTCCTGCAAGCGGAACTCGAAACCGCTCGAAGTGCCCAGGCCGTCCACCGGCGGTGGCAACACCGAAAAAGCCATGGCGTCCTTGATCTGGCCGAAAGCCTGGTTGGCGCGGTCGGCGATGGACGCCGCCGAATCCTCGGTGCTGCGCTGCGACCAATCCTTCAGCGTGGTGAACGCCAGGGCCGCGTTCTGCCCGCTGCCGGAGAAACTGAAACCGAGGATGACGGTGCTGTCGCCGACCCCAGGCTCGCCGGCATTGTGCGCCTCGATCTGCTCCACCACCTGCACCGTCCGGTTTTTGCTGGCGCCCGGTGGCAGCTGGATATCGGTGATGGTGTAGCCCTGGTCTTCCACCGGCAGGAACGAGGAGGGCAGGCGACTGAACAGCAGGCCCATGCCCACCAGCAGCACGCCATAGATCAACAGATAACGGCCGCTGCGTTTCAGCGCATAGGCCACCCACCCTTGATAGTGGTCGCCGAATCGGTCGAAACCACGGTTGAACCAACCGAAGAAACCGCTTTTGCCGTGGTGATCACCTTGGGCGACGGGTTTGAGCAAGGTCGCGCAAAGTGCCGGGGTCAAGGTCAGGGCGAGAAAGGCCGAGAACAAAATCGACGTCGCCATCGACAGCGAGAACTGTTGGTAAATCACCCCCACCGAGCCCTGCATGAACGCCATCGGAATGAACACCGCCACCAGCACCAGGGTAATGCCGATGATCGCCCCGGTGATCTGGCCCATGGCCTTGCGCGTCGCTTCCTTGGGCGACAGGCCTTCCTGGGCCATGATCCGCTCGACGTTTTCCACCACCACGATGGCATCGTCCACCAGGATGCCGATGGCCAGCACCATGCCGAACATGGTCAACACGTTGATCGAGAACCCCAGCGCGAGCATCGTCGCGAAAGTGCCCATCAACGCCACCGGCACCACCAAGGTCGGGATCAGCGTGTAGCGGATGTTCTGCAGGAACAGGAACATCACCGCGAACACCAGCAGCATCGCTTCGCCGAGGGTATAGATCACTTTGGTGATCGAGACTTTGACGAACGGTGAGGTGTCGTAGGGAATCTTGTATTCCACGCCGGCCGGGAAGTAGCGCGACAGTTCGTCCATCTTGTTGCGCACCAGGGTCGCGGTGTTCAGCGCGTTTGCGCCCGGTGACAGCTGCACCGCCACCGCAGTGGACGGCTTGCCGTTCAGGCGCGTGGAAAACTGGTATTCCTGGCTGCCGATTTCCACCCGGGCCACGTCGGCGATGCGCACCGTCGAGCCGTCGGGGTTGGCCTTGAGCACGATGTCGGCAAATTCCTCCGGCGTCGAGAGCTGGCCCTTGACGACGATGGTCGCGGTAATCTCCTGGGTGCCGCGGCTCGGCAGGTCGCCGAGGCTGCCCGCCGACACCTGGGCGTTCTGCGCGACGATGGCAGCATTGACGTCGGCCGGGGTCAGGTTGAAGCCGACCAGCTTCTGCGGGTCGATCCAGATTCGCATAGCCCGCTCGGCGCCGTACAGCTGGGCCTTGCCGACGCCGTCCAAACGCTTGATCTCGTTCATCACGTTGCGCGCAAGGTAGTCGCTGAGGGCCACGTCGTCGAGCTTGCCGTCGTTGGAGGTGAGGGTGATCAGCAGCAGGAAACCGGCGGAAACCTTGTCCACCTGCAAGCCCTGCTGCGTGACCGCTTGCGGCAGGCGCGACTCCACCGCCTTGAGGCGGTTCTGCACATCCACCTGGGCCAGTTCCGGGTTCGTGCCCGGTTGGAACGTTGCAGTGATCGTTGCGCTGCCAAGGCTGCTCTGGGACTCGAAGTACAGCAGGTTGTCGGCGCCGTTGAGTTCCTCCTCGATCAGGCTGACCACGCTCTCGTCCACGGTTTGCGCCGAAGCGCCCGGGTACACCGCGTAGATCTCGATTTGTGGCGGCGCCACGACCGGGTATTGCGCCACCGGCAGTTGTGGGATGGCCAGGATCCCGGCCAGCAGGATGAACAGCGCGACGACCCAGGCGAACACCGGACGGTCGATAAAAAACTGCGGCATGGCTTAGTGTCCTGCCTGTGGCCCGGGAACCTGGGCAAGGGGAAGAGGGGAGTCATCGACCTGGACTTGTTCACCGGGGCGGGCGTGCTGGACGCCTTCGACGACGATGCGATCGCCCGGTTTCAAACCGTGGGTGACGATCCAGCGATCCTTCTGCGCAGCACCCAATTGCACCGGTTGCTGGCTGACCTTCTGCTCTGCGTCGAGCAGCAACACCTGGGCGACGCCGGCACTGTCGCGCAGAATCGCCCGTTGCGGCACGGTGATGCCTTGGCTGTCGACCGCCTGTTCCAGGCGCACGCGAATGAAACTGCCCGGCAGCAGGTCCAGGTCAGGGTTCGGAAACTCGCTGCGCAGGGTAATCTGGCCGGTGCTCGGGTCGACGCTGAGGTCGGTGAACAGCAGTTTGCCCGGCAACGGATAGAGGCTGCCGTCGTCCTCGATCAAGGTGGCCTTGGCCTCGCCCTGGCCGACCGCTTGCAAGTGCCCGGCACGAAAAGCCCGGCGCAGGTCGTTGAGTTCGCGGGTCGATTGGGTGAGGTCGACGTGGATCGGGTCCAGTTGCTGGATCAGCGCCAACGGCGTGCTTTCGTTCTGCCCCACCAGCGCGCCTTCGGTGACCAGGGCGCGACCGATGCGCCCGGAAATCGGCGCGGTCACGGTGGCATATCCGAGATTCAGTTTCGCCCGTTCGAGCGCGGCCTTGTTGGCGGCGACATCGGCTGCGGTCTGGCGCACGTTGGCCCGGGCGTTGTCATACTCCTGGCCGCTGATGGCTTTGTCGTCGACCAACTGGGCGTAACGCTGCTCTTGTAGACGGGCCTGGAACGCATTGGCCTCGGCCTTGCGCAACGCCGCTTCGGCACTGTCGAGGTCGGCCTTGAACGGCGCCGGATCGATGCGAAACAGCACTTGGCCTTGTTTGACATCGCTGCCTTCGCGAAACACCCGCTGCAAGACCACGCCAGCCACCCGCGCGCGGACCTCAGCCACCCGTGGCGCAGCGATGCGGCCGCTCAGTTCGTTGCTGATCGACAGCGGTCCGGCCTGGATGGTTTCGACACGCACGCTGGGCAGTGGGGCGGTGGCCTGCGGGTTCGAGGCGGTGTCGCAACCGCCCAGCAGCAGCGCCCCGATCAGCAGGCCGAGGATCGCGAAAGGTTTCTTGGACATGGTGCTTCCCCAATGTTGAACCGGCCATGGTAGGGACCGGAGTCAAGGCCAGGGGTGAAGCTTTGTAGGGGCTCTGTGAAATTGTGTAAGCGTTGCCAAACCGGACATCCGAGATGGGCGAACTGAACGCTGGAAGACCGAGTTGCTGAGAGTCTGGGTGATGGCCGGGCCTTGGCGGGGCGACCCTTCCAATCGTCTGAAACCTGCCCACACCTGTAGGTTCTGACAGTAGCCACACCTCGATTTCAGGCATTGAATAACCCCAGACCTCATTCGACTGGGACCCTGCCATGAACACTGCCGACAACACCCCCCGCATACTTCCAGAACTGGACATCCCCGACGGCGGCCCGGCATACCCGCCGGCTCCTGAAGACAGCGTCGGCATCAACATTGCCGCCGCCCGCGAAGTTTTTCCCCACGACGGGCTGCGGGTGATTCTACCGGCCTGGTCAAACATGGGCCGGGGCGATGCCTTTAGGATCAAGCTAGGTCCTCAACCCGTGGTGTCGGGCTCTATCACCGAACAAACCGAAGTAGGCCAGCCGGTCGTACGGCATATCCCGGCAGACATGCTGATCGATGGAGACGTTGCCCTGAGCTACGAGGTAAAGAAACTCGATGCCTCCACCTACGAGCCTTCGGTGGCGACGGCACTCCACGTCAAGATCGAATTTGCCCCACCCGGTGGCCGGGACCAGGATGGCGATACGCCCGGTCACTCCGACCTGAAACTGACGATTCCTGTCGAGTTCCTGCCACCCGGCGCGGTGGATAAAGACGCCGCTGCTGCAGGCGTCCCGGTGACCATCGAGCCGTACCCAATCATGGCCGAGGGGGACCGGATCAAGCTGTCCTGGGGCGGTGAATTCATTTGGAAGACGGTAGAAGCGCAGCACCTGCCGCCACAATCTGCGCCCCTGGTCATCACCGTTGACGAAGCCACCATCCTCAGGGCCGG
>NZ_JABWQW010000048.1:0-16774 GCF_014268645.1 Pseudomonas sp. SWRI154 | reverse complement strand
CGTCGCGAAAGTGTAGGAAAGGCGCACCGTCGCCGGGTTGGGCGATGATCAGTTCGTCCGGTTCGCTGCTCAGGTAAATCGCCGCACGGGCGAGGCTGTTGTGGATCGCCGGGCGTTGCAGGTGTGGTCGAGGAAACGTGGTGCGGCGGTTTTCCTGGTCGATCCAGATGACCTGCTCGCCTTCGATCAACAGGCGATGGGCCAGGGCATGACTCCAGCCACGGCCGAGGCCAATGTCCAGGTCGGCGGCGCTGGTGCGGTAGAGGCGGGTGAAGATAAACGGCAGGCGTCCGTTGAGGGTGCCATCTTCCAGGGTCAGCAGTTCTTCGCCGGTGACCATCGACACCGGGCAGCCGTTCGTGCAGGTCAGCTTGGCGCAATCGGCACTGTCGCCGTTGGGGTTTTTTGATTGGGCGGGGGCGTCGTCGTGGGGTTCGTATTTGCTTAGCTGCGTGGAAGGCAGGGATTTTTCCCGCACGACCGGGAGCGGATTACTGACCGACAGCGGCGCGGAATCCCCAGCGGTGATCTGTAAAGGCGTGACCGGCGCCGGTCCCACCGACGGTCCTCGGCCGTTGATCACCAGTGGTTTCAGTGCATCGGCGTGTTTGTCGAGGCTGTCGCCGCCGAGTTTCCCCAGGCGCTGACTCGAGGCCTTCAACCATCCCCGGGCCCTTTCCGAACGGATCAAGTTCAGCGCCTTGCCGCTCAGACTTAGCCCCAAACCCAGGCCACCGGTGACAGCCGTCAAAAGAAAGTTGATCAGCACCGAGGCGCGCATTTCGCCCATGACTTCGGTCACATACTGCGGCGGCAGCATCTGCACCCAACTGGTGAACGCCGCGGTGTAAACGAAGAGCAAGGGCTCATCGCTCAGGATCATCAGGGCTTTGGCAATCGCCTCCGAAGAAGCTTTCAGCAGTTGCTCAAGCTCGACCTCGGTGAGGTATTCCAGCAGCTTTTCGCTGTTGGCCTGTAGGTCCGCCAACAGATCAAAGATCTGTTTGACGTTGTCCCACAGTCCATACACGGCTCTTTCAAAACCGCGCTGCTCGGCTTCTTGCAAGACGTTGAAGCGCTTCACGAAGCCGCTTTCGGAGAACTCTTTCCAGAGCGGTTGAAACTCCTCCCACTCGGCTTTTAGCCAACCTTCGAGCTCGACGATCACGAGCTGGTAGGAGGCGTACAGAGCTTGCACATGATCCGTCGTGACATTAGGAAAAAAGGTGATGCGGTAACGCTGGCCGCGGTCGCACTCGGGGATCTCCAAGATCCCGCTGGGGCCGATGACGTGATGGACTGGTGCGCCAAATATTTCCTTCCCCGGCTCGCCCCCAATGATCGGTTCGAGCATCACCGGCGTGTCGCCGATCGGCACGAAACGCGAGGAGTGGAACATATGCACCAGCGTCAACGGGCCTTGGGCCGGGCAGGCCGCCACTAAGGCGCTGACCTGCTTGCCGCCATTTTTTGCTGGCGCTAGCGACACCTCGTTGCCCACCTTGAACATCTGTTCGATGTCCAACGCCCGACCGGTCCAGAAACGCTCCGCCCAACTGTCGTAGTCGTTCAGGCAGTGGCGAAAGTCCTGCAACGTCGCCTCGACATCCGGCTGGTCCGGGTCCATGGCTGCCATCACCAGCGAACCAATGATGTTGCCCTGGGCAAGGATTTTGTCGTAGTTGGCCATGCAGACATCTCGCAACACAGAGGTGGGCGCGAGACTGTGCCGAGGTTGGCAGGGGAAAGAAGTCAGGGAAAGAAGCGGCGCATGTAGGGCAATTCTCAAATTGCCCCTGCGCCGCCAGAAACCGACGCTCCCTATAGGAACGTAATGCCGTTAATAACGACGCCCCCGTGGCGAGGAAGCTTGCTCCCGCTGGGCTGCGCAGCAGCCCCAAAACCATCCAACACACGACCCGTTGGGGCGAGAGCAGCGTTGT
This sequence comes from Pseudomonas sp. SWRI154, assembly GCF_014268645.1. Classification (NCBI taxonomy): domain Bacteria; kingdom Pseudomonadati; phylum Pseudomonadota; class Gammaproteobacteria; order Pseudomonadales; family Pseudomonadaceae; genus Pseudomonas; species Pseudomonas sp. SWRI154. The sequence continues at coordinate 14,831 of NZ_JABWQW010000048.1, read as the reverse complement.
TTATCGGGGCGCGTGGGATTCTGGCGCGCCTGACAGCGCCTTGCGCCATTGCCTACAACTACGCCAGAATCCGCCGGCTTGTGCGCCTTGGGATTGGTCGGTAGCTTGGGTCCTGTCACTGCTTATCAGTGATCGGGTTTAGTCGCCCGTCTCAACCTAAGGCGTATCAGGTCCCGTCGGACAGGCTTTGCTGTTCCTGTATTGATGGCAGCTGTGCGCAGGGCGCCCCCGGGCGCGCCGGGATTCTTAGGTTCACCGGTCGACTAACCTGCGTCCAGCTGCCGCCCTCTCGTTTAGTCGCGAGGCGGTTGCAGCATCACTTACAGGAACCTAAGTTAATGGCAAAAATTACACCGAACCCTCCGATTGCAGACGAGCATGTGTCCCGCGTTCAGGCTGCTCGTAATAAAAAGCTTGATGAGGCGGCTGATCGGGCTTTGGATTTTTATCTAAAGCCTACGCCCAAGAAGGAAACGTCCGACAAACCCAACACTATTTTCCGTATCGCACCGGATGTTGATTCGGAGTGTCTGCTTGCCAATCTCAGTGAAAACCTGGCTTCGGCCAACGCCATGATCAGTGATTTAGCGTTTGATCTTGAGGGATCGCGACGACGTGTTGCGATGGGAATTTTGCAGGTGATTGAGGTGAGTGAACTGTTGGCGAATCGGGCTTTGGATATTGTTGAGGTGAGGTAGCAAGGGCCCCGTTTGCCCTAGGTATGAAAAAAAGGTCTTGCCTGGCAAGGCCTTTTTTGTATCCAGGGTCCTTGAAGCGACGACCCCTGATTTGTGCAGGAGGTATTTGCGCTATTACCTGTGAGCAAGCTCCCGCCTCGCCACAACAGCAATCTTCGACCGTCACCAACCCCGCCCCGAATTCACCCAGAAGTTCACCGACAGCGACGTGGACACCGACTCCACCTGGTGGAACCAGCCCTCGGGCAAAAACAACAGGTCCCCAGCCTCCAGCGTCACCCGCAGGAACGTCACGTCCCGGGCGCGAGGGAAGCGATCATAGTCCGGCGCGTCCGGGTTGAAATCACAGCCGTCCAGCCCGCCCTGGGGCGCGGTCGACCAGGTGCCCAAGGCTTCGCGGTGATGGGGCGCGGCGAGGGTGAAGGTTTTCTGGCCCCAGACCTGGGCGAACAAGTTATCGGTGTCGTCGCGATGCAGCGGCGTGAGGGTGCCCTTGGGACCGATCCAGATGCACGGCGGGATGAACAGCGAAGGGTCGACGTAGGGCGGGTATTTGATCTGCTCCAGCAGTTGCGCCGGCAGGATGTTATTGCCCATGTAGGCCGGTGGCTCACCGTCGGCGCCTTTGACCGCCGGGCTGTCGAGGGAAGCGATGAAATCGGCCATGGACGTTGAGCGGAAATCCCGCTCCGTGGAGAAGGTTTTCTTCACGTAATCGCCGTGACGGGTAATGCCTTGCAACTCGGCAAAGTGCACCAGGGATTCCTCCCGGCTGAGCTTGAACAACGGCCAGTCCTGCAACGCGTCGCTGATGACCAGCGGGATGCCGTGGGGCAGGTAACGTGCCTGGAATTCCTGCACCGAAAGTTCGCTGCGTGGCCGACGTTCCACGCTGTATTGGATTGGCAGGCTGGCGGTGAGGGTTTCGCTGAAGCGCGACGGCGTGGGGTAGCGCTTGTTCATGTCGACCTTTTCCACCGCGCGGGCGCCGTGACGGGCGTGGTCGATGATCTGCGGCAGCAACGTCGCCAGGCCCATGTTGCCGCCGATTTTCAAACGACCGCTGGCAAACAGTTCCTCGACGTTAGCCATGCCGGCCATGATCCTGAGAAAGTCTTTTTCCGCCACTTCGATGGTGACGTCCGGGCTGGCGTGTCGGCCGGCCTGGGTGCGGCTGTTGGCCTTGACCTCGGACCAGTACGCCTGGTGCGGGCCGAACACGAATTGGAAAACGCCTTCGATACCAACGGCGCCGGCGTTGGCAAACAGTTTGCCCAGGATGGTTTGCAGGTCCACGGCGGTCACTCTTGTGGGTTTCGGTCCTAGCAGGTAACGAGGGCCCACGAGCTAAATTTAGCCCTCGCTGCTGACCGGCCCCCTAGCGCGTCGCGACGATGAACAACCTTGGAAACGGCAACAGGACCGAGCCATCGTCCAAGGCGGGATAAGCCTGCTCGATGGCCGCGAGATATTGGCGAAGGTATTCCTCGCGCTGCGCCTCATCCAACGGCTCGAGGAACGGACGCAAGCCGCTGCCCTTGAACCATTCAACGACGCCCGAGGCACCATCGGCCAACGGATGATGGTAGGTGGTGCGCCACACATCGACGCGGCTGCAATGGGCTGTGAGAATCGAATAATAGGTGCAGGCGTCGGCCACTTCCGTGCGCATGGCCGCCGCGCCGGCCAGTTGGCTGGCCCAAGGACCGTTGGCGGCGATCTCGCCCATCAAGCGATGGGAAGGCTGGTGCAAGTTGTCGGGCATCTGGATCGCCAGGCTGCCACCCGGCGCGAGTTTGTCCACCAGCGACGGCAGGAGCGTGGCGTGGTCGGGCAGCCATTGCAGCACGGCGTTGGCGAAGATCAGGTCAAAGGGGCCGCCTTCATTCCATCTTCCGATATCGGCAGTGGCGAATGTCACGCCGGGCAGGCGCTTGCGGGCGGCTTCGATCATGTCGCCAGAGCTGTCCAGGCCACGCACCGTTGCGCCGGGGAACCGGTCCACCAGCAGTTCAGTGGAATTTCCGGGGCCGCAGCCCAGGTCGATCACCTCGCGCGCCTGCACAGGCGGGATGGCCGCCAGCAGATCGCGGGCTGGGCGGGTGCGTTCCTGTTCAAAAGCGACATATTGTTGGGCGGACCAGCTCATTGTGTTCTCCTTAAGGGCAGACCAAAGCCATTGGGCGTGCAGTATAAGGCGCATCCGGGCGACGAGGCCGCTGACTAATTCTTCACGACCCGGCCTCGTTATTCCTTTTATACAAACGATCGGAGAAAACCGCAGTGACCCAATTGACTCTCCTGTGCCTGCCGTATTCCGGCGCCAGCGCGATGGTTTACAGCCGTTGGCGGCGCAAGGTGCCGCAATGGCTACAGGTGCAGCCGGTGGAGCTGCCGGGGCGCGGTGCGCGTTTCGGCGAACCACTGCACACTGAGATGGGCCCGTTGGCGATGCAATTGGCGCGGGAGGTGCTGCCCACATTACAAGCGCCTTATGCCTTGTTCGGTCACAGCCTGGGTGCGTTGCTGGCCTGCGAAATCGCCCATGCCTTGCGTGAACTGGGCTGTCCCGAGCCGGTCGCGCTGTTCGCCTCGGGCACAGCGGCGCCCACGATGCGTGCCGACTATGATCGCGGCTTCGCCGAAGCGAAAACCGACGCTGAATTGATCGACCAACTGCGCACCCTCAACGGCACCAGCGAAGAGGTGCTGGCCAACGAAGAACTGATGTCCCTGACGTTGCCCGTACTGCGTGCCGATTTCCTGCTGTGCGGGCGTTACCAGCCACGGCTTCGACCACCGCTCAGTTGTCCGGTGCACGTGCTCGGTGGCACCGCCGACAAAGCCACCACCGAACAGTTGATCGGTTGGAGCCGGGAAACCCGTGGCAGTTTCTCGGTGGACATGCTCGCGGGTGGGCACTTCTTCATTCACGAGCACGAGGCCAAGGTGCTGCGGCTGATCAAGGATCAGCTGAGCGTGCATCATCGGCGGCACGGGTTGGCGACTGTGGCGAGGGGATTTATCCCCGCATGAGCGTTCCCACGCTCCTGCGTGGGAACGCCGCCCTGGACGCTCAGCGTCCCCTGCGTGACGCAGAGCGTCACCGGATGCGTTTCCACGCAGAGCGTGGGAACGATCTGAATCCCGCTTCCTGACACAAATTCCCAATCGCTAATTTTTCCGGTTTGCATTCGTTTCATAGGGACGACATGCCTTTGTGCCTTGTGCCCACTGATTCCGGATACCTAGAAATGAATGCTGAAGACGCCTTGAAACTTGCTCGCCGGTTTATCGGGTTGCCCTTGGACAAGCGCCAGATGTTCCTGGCAGCGCTGGACAAGGAGGGCGTGGAGTTCAGCCGTTTCCCTATTCCCCAAGGCGTCGAGGCTGACGACCGCCAGGCCCTGTCTTACGCCCAGCAGCGCATGTGGTTTCTCTGGCAGCTGGACCCGCAAAGCGGCGCCTACAACTTGCCCGGTGCGGTCCGACTCAAGGGCACGCTGAGCCTGCCAGCGCTGGAGCAAGCCTTCGCCAGCCTGGTGGCCCGCCATGAAACCCTGCGCACGGTGTTCCAGCGCCAGGCCGACGACAGCCTCCTGCAGGTGCCGGCCAGTGCGCCGCTGGTGATCGAGCAACAAGACCTCGGCAACTTGCCCGCAGGCGAGCGCGAGCAGGCGGTACGCCAGGCGGCGGAAGCGCAATCGATGCGGCCCTTCGATTTGTCGAACGGCCCCTTGCTGCGAGTCGAGTTGCTCAAGCTCGATGAGCAGGAGCACGTGTTGCTGCTGACCTTGCATCACATCGTCTCCGATGGCTGGTCGATGAACGTGCTGATCGATGAATTCATCCGCTGCTACGACGCCCATGAAGCGGGCTTGGAGCCGCAATTGGCCGACTTGCCGATCCAGTACAGCGATTACGCACTGTGGCAACGCCGCTGGCTGGAAGCCGGTGAGCAGGCGCGGCAGTTGGCGTATTGGCAGGCGCAATTGGGTGATGAGCATCCGGTGCTGGAGCTGCCGACCGACCACACGCGCCCGGCCATGCCGAGCTACCGTGGCAGCCGTCATGAGTTTGCCATCGATGCCGCGTTGGCGGAGCAACTGCGCAGCACCGCCCAGCAGCATGGCGTCACGCTGTTCATGTTGTTGCTCAGTGCGTTCAATGTGCTGCTGCATCGCTACAGTGGCCAGTCGGATATCCGCGTCGGTGTACCGATCGCCAACCGTAACCGTGACGAAATCGAAGGCCTGATCGGCTTCTTCGTCAACACCCAAGTGCTGCGCACTGAGCTGGATGGCCAGACCCGGGTGGACCAGTTGTTGCGCCGGGTCAAGGAGACCGCGCTGGGTGCCCAGGCTCATCAGGACCTGCCGTTCGAACGTCTGGTCGAAGCCCTGAAGCTGGAGCGCAGCCTCAGCCATACGCCACTGTTCCAAGTGATGTACAACCATCAGCCGCAGGTGGCGGATGTCACCACGATCCGCACCGCGTCCGGGCTGGAATTGGGCATGATCGAGTGGCAGGCCCGCACCACGCAATTCGACCTGACCCTGGACACCTTTGAGAAGGCCGGCACGCTGCACGCTGCGCTGACCTTTGCCAATGACCTGTTTGAAGCGCCGACGATCGAGCGCATGGCACGGCATTGGCTGCGCGTACTGGCGGCGATGATCGTCGACCCGTCGCAGCGCATCGGCGAGCTGCCGTTGCTCGATACTGACGAGTACAGCAGCCTGGTCCACGGTTGGAATGCCACCGCCCAACGCTACCCGACCGACCTGTGCATGCATCAACTGATTGAAGCCCAGGTGGCGCGCACCCCGGATGCACCGGCGCTGGTTTTTGACGAACAAAGCCTGACCTACGCCGAGCTTGATGCCCGCGCCAACCGACTGGCTCATCTGCTGCGTGAGCGCGGTGTGCGGCCGGACAGCCTGGTGGGCATCTGCGTCGAGCGCTCGGTGGAAATGGTCGTTGGCCTGCTGGCAATCCACAAGGCCGGCGGCGCCTACGTGCCGCTGGACCCTGAGTATCCGCAGGATCGCCTGGGGTACATGATCGAGGACAGCGGCGTCGCCTTGTTGCTGACCCAGCGCTCGTTGATGGCGGGGCTGCCGACCGATGGCGTCGAGGTGATCACGCTCGATCAACCGACCGCTTGGCTCGACGGTTACAGCGCGCGTCGCCCCGACATCAGCGTCGATCCGCTGAACCTGGCGTATGTGATCTACACCTCCGGCTCCACCGGCAAGCCCAAGGGCGCGGGCAACAGTCACGCCGCCCTGGTCAATCGCTTGTGCTGGATGCAACACGCCTACGGCCTCGATGGCAGCGATGCGGTGTTGCAGAAAACCCCGTTCAGCTTCGACGTGTCGGTGTGGGAGTTTTTCTGGCCGCTGATGACCGGTGCGCGCCTGGTGGTGGCTGCGCCAGGTGCGCACCGCGACCCGCAGCAACTGATCGAGACCATCAACCGTCACGGCATCAGCACGCTGCATTTCGTGCCGTCGATGCTGCAGGCGTTCATCCACGAGCCAGCCGTGGAAAGCTGCGAAGGCTTGAAGCGCATCGTCTGCAGCGGTGAGGCGCTGGCGCTGGACGCACAGCATCAAGTCTTTGCGAAACTGCCGAACGCCTCCCTCTACAACCTGTACGGCCCGACCGAAGCGGCCATCGACGTGACCCATTGGACCTGCGTCGACGAAGGTGCCGATTGCGTGCCGATCGGCCAGCCCATCGCCAACCTGCGCACCCATGTGCTTGATGCCCAGTTGTCGCCGGTGCCGTGGGGTGTGCCGGGCGAGTTGTACCTGGGCGGGGCCGGGCTGGCGCGCAATTATCACCAACGTCCGGGGCTGACGGCGGAGCGTTTTGTGCCGTGCCCGTTCCATGACGGTGCGCGCCTGTACCGCACCGGCGACCAAGTGCGCCAGCGCGCCGACGGGGTGATCGAATACCTCGGTCGCCTCGACCATCAGGTCAAGCTGCGCGGCCTGCGCATCGAGCTGGGCGAAATCGAAACCCGCCTCATGCAGCACCCGCTCGTGCGCGAGGCCGTGGTGTTGGTGCAGGACGGCAAGCATCTGGTGGGTTACCTGGTGTTGCAAGACGGCGACCCCCATGAGACGTGGCAGCAGGATCTCAAGGGCTGGCTGCTGGGCAGCTTGCCGGAATACATGGTGCCGACGTACCTGATGCCGTTGCATAAGTTGCCGGTCACCGCCAACGGCAAACTGGATCGCAAGGCCCTGCCACAGCCAGACGCCGCGCCTCAACAGGCGTTTGTGGCACCACAGGATGCGCTGCAAACCGCCCTGGCCGAGATATGGCAGGACGTGCTCGGGGTGGCGCGCGTGGGGCTCGAAGACAACTTCTTCGAGCTGGGCGGCGACTCGATCATCTCCATCCAAGTGGTCAGCCGTGCGCGACAGGCCGGAATCCGCATTCATCCCCGTGATCTGTTCCAGTACCAGACGGTGCGCAGCCTGGCGTTGGTTGCCAGCCACGACAATCACAGCACCGTGGATCAAGGAGCGGTCACTGGCGACGCCGTGCTCGGGCCGATCCAGCAGCAGTTTTTCACCCAGGCGATGCAGGCTCGCGAGCACTGGAACCAGTCGCTGTTGCTGACCGCCCGCGAGCCGCTGAATGCACACTGGCTCGACGCGGCGCTGACCTGCGTCATCAATCATCACGACGCCTTGCGCCTGCGCTTTGTCGAAGGCGCCGACGGTTGGCGGCAGCATCATGGGCCGCTGGTGCAAAGCGCCGACGTGTGGCAACGCGATGCCCGGTCCGTCGAAGACCTTAATGCATTGTGCGACGAGGCGCAGCGTAGCCTGGACCTGCAAGACGGGCCGCTGTTGCGCGCCATGCTGGTGAATCTGGCTGACGGTAGCCAGCGATTGGCGCTGATCATCCATCACCTGGCGGTGGATGGCGTGTCGTGGCGCGTGCTGCTGGAAGATTTGCAACAAGCCTACGAACAGTTGGCGGCGGGCGGCGGCGTGACGCTGCCGGCCAAGACCAGCGCATTCCAGCGCTGGACAGCGCGGCTGGGCGCCGAAGCATCGCGCTTCGACGATCAGTTGGCTTACTGGAAAACCCAGCACCACGGGGCGCGGGATCTGCCTTGCGAGCGCCCGCAAGGCAGCCTGCAAAATATTCATGGCGCGAAGATCGTATGGCGCCTGGACGCCGAACTGACCCGGCAATTGCTGCAACAGGCGCCCGCGGCCTATCGCACGCAGGTCAACGACCTGCTGCTGACTGCGCTGGCCCGCACCATCAGCCACTGGAGCGGACAGCCCGGCACGTTGATCGAACTGGAAGGCCACGGCCGTGAAGAGCTGTTCGATGACATCGACCTGACCCGCACGGTCGGTTGGTTGACGAGCCTGTTCCCGGTGAAGCTGACCGCCACCGACGACCTCGACGGGTCGATCAAGGCGATCAAGGAACAACTGCGCGGCGTCCCGGACAAAGGCCTGGGCTACGGCGTGCTGCGTTATCTGGCGGCGCCCTCGGTGCGAGCCGAATGGGCGGGCCTGGCGCCAGCGCGCATTACCTTCAACTATCTGGGCCAATTCGACCGTCAGTTCGATGAGTCGGCGCTGTTCGTGCCGTCCAGCGAAGGCAGTGGCGTCGCCCAGGATCCAACGGCTCCGCTGGCCAACTGGCTGACCGTGGAAGGCCAGGTGTACGGCGGCGAACTGGCGATGAGCTGGGGTTTCAGCCGTGAGATGTTCGACAGCGCGACGGTGCAACGGCTGGCCGACCAATACGCCATCGAGCTCAAGGCGCTGATCGAACATTGCGCCAACCTTGCGATGCCGCAAGCCACGCCGTCGGATTTCCCCCTGGCGCAGATCAGTCAGGCGCAGCTCGACCAACTGCCAATGCCGGCCGGCCAGCTCGATGACATTTATCCGCTGTCGCCAATGCAGCAGGGCTTGTTGTTCCACACGCTCTACGAACAGGCCGCGGGCGAATACGTCAACCAACTGCGGGTGGACGTGCAAGGCCTCGATGCCGAGCGCTTCCGCACGGCGTGGCAAGCCACCGTCGCGACCCAGGATATCCTGCGCAGTGGTTTCGTCTGGCAGGGCGAATGGGAGCAACCGCTGCAGATCGTCCACAAGCAGGTGCAGTTGCCCTTCACCGTGCTGGACTGGCGCGAGCGTGGCGACCAGACCCAGGCCCTTGCGGCGCTGGCCAATGCCGAACGCGCGCAAGGTTTCGATCTTGGCCAGGCGCCGCTGTTGCGCCTGGTGCTGGTGCGGACCGGGGCCGAGCACTGGCATCTGATCTACACCCATCATCACATCCTGATGGACGGCTGGAGCAATTCGCAGCTGCTCGGCGAGGTCATGCAGCGCTACAACGGACGCCCGCCCGCCAGCACCGTCGGCCGTTATCGCGATTACATCGGCTGGCTGCAACGCCAGGACGGGAAGCTCAGCGAGGGCTTCTGGCGCGAGCAACTGGCCGCGCTGCAAGAGCCGACCCGACTCGCCCGCGCAGCGTTGGACAGCGACAGCCATGGCGGCCACGGCGATCGTTTCCAAACGCTCGACGCGCCACGCACACAGGCGCTGGAAGCGTTTGCCCGTGAGCAAAAAGTCACCGTCAACACGCTGGTGCAAGCGGCCTGGCTGCTGTTGCTGCAACGCTATACCGGGCACCCGACCGTGGCGTTTGGCGCGACCGTGGCCGGGCGGCCGGCGGATCTGCCTGGCATCGAGCAGCAGGTCGGGTTGTTTATCAACACCTTGCCGGTGATCGGCACGCCACGTCCCGACCAGACGGTCAGCCAATGGCTGCAAGCGGTGCAGGCGCAGAACCTGAGCCTGCGCGATTTCGAGCACACGTCGTTGGCGGATATCCAGCGTTGGGCCGGGCAGGGCGGCGAAGCGCTGTTCGACAACATCCTGGTGTTCGAGAACTACCCGATCGCCCAGGCCTTGCAGCAACGCGTCGGCAGCGACGTCACGTTCGGCGAGGTCTGCAATCTTGAGCAGACGCACTACGCGCTGAGCGTGGCGGTCACCCTCGGTGAACAATTGGCGCTGCATTACAGCTACGAGCGCCGGCAGTTCGCCGATCAAGCCGTCGAGGACATCAGCGCTCATCTGCTGCACCTGCTTGAACAATTCAGCCAGGGTGCCGAACGCAGGCTGGGTGAAATCGCCTTGGCGAGCAGCGCGCAACAGGCCCGGCAACAGGCCGACAACCGCCCGCAGCCGTATCCGCTGGACATCGCTGTGCATCAACGGATCGCCGCGCTGGCGGCCGAGCGCCCGCAGCGCACGGCAGTGATTTTCAACGACCGGCATTTCAGCTACGGCGAGATCGACCAGCGCGCGAATCAATTGGCCCACGCCTTGATCGCCCGTGGCGTTGGTCCTGAAACCCGCGTGGGCGTGGCCCTGCCGCGCGGCGAAGGGGTGATCGTCGCGCTGTTGGCGGTGCTCAAGGCCGGCGGTGCCTACGTGCCGTTGGATATCAGTTATCCGCGAGAGCGCCTGGCATACCTGATGGACGACGCCGGGCTGGCATTGCTGATCAGTGACACGTCGGTGTCGGCGCAGTTGCCCGTGGACAAATCGTTGCCGCTGTTGGAACTCGATCGCGTCGACCTGCGCGATCTGCCGGCCAGCGCGCCGCAGGTCACACTCGATCCGCAAAACCTCGCCTACGTCATCTACACCTCCGGTTCCACCGGCAATCCCAAAGGTGTGAGCGTGGCCCACGGTCCGCTGGCGATGCACTGCCAGGCCATCGGCGAGCGCTATGAAATGCGCGACAGCGATTGCGAGTTCCATTTCATGTCGTTCGCTTTCGACGGTGCCCATGAACGTTGGCTCACCAGCCTGACCCACGGCGCATCGCTGCTGATTCGCGACGACAGCCTGTGGACTCCGGAGCAAACCTACAACGCCATGCGCGAGCACGGCGTGACGGTGGTGGCGTTCCCGCCGGTGTACCTGCAACAACTGGCCGAACACGCCGAGCGCGAGGGCAACCCACCGAAGGTGCGCATCTACTGCTTCGGCGGCGATGCCGTGCCCAGCGCCAGTTTTGAACGAGTCAAGCGCGCCCTCGATCCGGATTTCATCATCAACGGCTACGGCCCGACCGAAACCGTGGTCACGCCGCTGATCTGGAAAGCCGGTCGCGAGGTGGCCTGTGGCGCCGCGTACGCGCCGATTGGCAGCCGCATCGGCGACCGCAGCGCCTACGTCCTCGACGCCGATCTGAACCTGCTGCCCCAGGGCATGGCCGGTGAGCTGTACCTGGGCGGCACCGGGCTGGCCCGCGGTTATCTGAACCGTCCGGGCCTGACCGCCGAGCGCTTCGTAGCTGACCCGTTCAGTGCCGGCGGTCTGCTGTACCGCACCGGCGACCTGGTGCGCCAGCGCGTCGACGGCACTTTCGATTACCTGGATCGTATCGACAACCAGGTGAAGATCCGCGGTTTCCGCATCGAGCTGGGAGAAATCGAAGCCAGCCTGCAAGCCCTCGACGGCGTGCGCGAAGCGGTGGTCGTGGCCCAGGAAGGCACCGCCGGCAGCGGCAAGCGCCTGGTGGCCTATGTGGTGGCCGAGGAACCCGTGCAAAAGGATTTCGCCGAGCACCTGCGCGAACAGCTCAAGGCGACATTGCCGGCGCACATGGTCCCGGCCTATCTGCTGTTGCTCGAACGCCTGCCGCTGACCCCCAACGGCAAACTCGACCGCAAGAACCTGCCCAAGCCTGACGCCAGCCAATCGCAGCAAAGCTACCTGGCGCCGCGCAGCACGTTGGAGCAGCAATTGGCGTCGATCTGGCAGGACGTGCTCAAGCTCGAACGCGTCGGCCTGCGGGACAATTTCTTCGAACTGGGCGGCGATTCCATCGTCTCGATCCAAGTAGTCAGCCGTGCCCGCCAGGCCGGGATTCATTTCACGCCCAAGGATCTGTTCCAGCATCAAACCCTGGAAATGCTGGCGACCGTGGCCCGCCTGGGCGAAGCCGTCCAAGTCATCGATCAGGGTCCGGTAACCGGTGCGCTGGCGTTGTTGCCGGTGCAACGCTTGTTCTTCGAACAGGCGATCGCGCAGCGTCATCACTGGAACCAGGCGGTGATGCTCCAGCCGACCGAGCGCCTGGATGCGCGAGTGCTTGATCAGGCATTGAACGCGCTGGTGCTGCATCACGACGGCCTGCGTTTGAGCTTCACCGAGCGGGGCGAGGGTTGGACGGCGCGCTACCGTGCGCCGGCCAGCCATCGTGATGAGTTGCTCTGGGCCGTGGACGCGCCTGATGCACAGGCCTTGCAGAGCATTGCCAATGAGGCCCAGCGCAGCCTGGACCTGCAAGACGGGCCGCTGCTGCGTGCGGTCCTGGCGACGCTGGCCGATGGCAGCCAACGGCTGTTGCTGGCGGTCCATCACCTGGTGATCGATGGCGTGTCGTGGCGGATCCTGTTCGAGGATCTGCAAAGCGCTTACCGGCAGTTATCCAGTGGCGAAGCCTTGCAGCTGCCGCTCAAGACCCATTCGGCGCAGGTCTGGGCCGAGCGGCTGCAAAACTACGCACGCAGCAACCCGCTTCAGCAGGAATTGGCCTTCTGGCAAGCCCAGCTCGAGGGCGTCGATGCACGGTTGCCAATGGATAACCCACACGGCGGGCAGCAGAACCGCTTGGCGGTGACTGTGCGTACGCGACTCGACGCCGCGTTGACCCGACAACTGCTGCAAGACGCGCCCAAGGCCTACCGCACCCAGGTCAATGATTTGCTGCTGACTGCCTTGGCGCGGGTCATGGTGCGTTGGACCGATGCCGACAGCGTGCTGATCCAGCTCGAAGGCCATGGTCGCGAAGCCCTGTTCGACGATGTCGACCTGACCCGCACCGTTGGCTGGTTCACCAGCCTTTACCCGGCCAGGCTCACGCCACGGGCGGACCTTGGCGATTGCCTGAAACAGATCAAGGAACAACTGCGGGCGATTCCCGACAAGGGCCTGGGCTTTGGCGCCCTGGCCCATCTGGCCGATGACGCTACGCGGGCGCTCCTGGCGCGACTGCCGACGCCAAGCCTGACCTTCAACTACCTGGGGCAGTTCGACGCCAGTTTTGACGAAGCCGACGGCGCCTTGTTCGTGCCGGCCGACGAAGCTGCTGGCGATGAGCTGGACGCCGAAGCGCCACTGTCCAACGTGTTGGCCTTGAACGGCCAGGTGTTCAATGGCGAGCTGAACCTGGGCTGGACGTTCAGCCGCGAGCAGTTCAACGAGGCCACCATCCAGGCCTTGGCCGACGAATATGCGGACCAATTGCAGCGGCTGATCGAGCATTGCTGCCAGGGCGGACACCACGGTGTGACGCCGTCGGACTTCCCGCTGGCGAGCCTGAATCAGCAGCAATTGGACGGGCTGCCAATGCCGACAGCGCAGATTGTCGACCTCTATCCGCTGTCGCCGATGCAGCAGGGCATGCTGTTCCATGGCGTGTACGGCGACGCCAGCGGCGACTACAGCAACCAGTTGCGCCTGGACGTTGAAGGGCTGGATCCGCAGCGTTTCCGCCAGGCCTGGCAGGCGGCAGTGGACGCCCATGACATATTGCGCACGCGCTTCGTCTGGCAGGGCGACCTGTCGGCGCCGGTGCAAGTCGTCAGCAGGTATCTGGAGCTGCCTTACAGCGTGCATGACTTGCGCGGCGACCCGCAGCCCGACCAGGCCTTGCAGACCCTCGCCGATGCCGAACGCCAGCAACTGGACCTGAGCGCGCCAGCCCTCATACGCCTGATGATCGTGCGCCTCGACGAGCAGCGTTATCACCTGATCTACAGCCACCACCACATCCTCATGGATGGCTGGAGCAATTCGCAGTTGCTTGGCGAAGTATTGCAGCGCTACAGCGGTCAATCTGTCGCGGCGTCTGGCGGTCGTTACCGGGATTACATCGCCTGGCTGCAACGCCAGGACGCGGCGGCCAGCGAAGCGTTCTGGAAACCCGCGCTGCAACGGTTGGAAGCCCCGACGCGGCTGGCCGATGCGGTCGCCAAACCGGTCGATATGGACGCCGGCTACGGTGATCACGTGCAGGTACTGGACGAAGCGTCGACCCGCCGCCTCGAAGCTTTCGCCCGCGCCTCGAAAGTCACCGTCAACACGCTGGTGCAAGCGGCGTGGCTGCTGCTGTTGCAGCGCTACACCGGCAAGGACACCGTGGCGTTTGGCGCGACGGTGGCCGGGCGTCCGGCGGACTTGCCGGGCATCGAGCAGCAGATCGGCTTGTTCATCAACACCTTGCCGGTGATCGCCAGTCCGCGGGCCGAGCAGTCGCTGGACAGTTGGCTGCAAGCGGTGCAGGAACAAAACCTGGCGCTGCGCGAGTTCGAACACAGCGCGTTGCTGGACATCCAGCGCTGGGCCGGGCAGGGCGGCGACGCGCTGTTCGACAGCTTGCTGGTGTTCGAGAACTACCCGATTGCCCAGGCCCTGGAGCAAGGCGCGCCGGACGGTTTGCGCTTCGGCTCGCCGATCACCCAGGAACAGACCAACTACCCGCTGACGTTGCTGGTGGGGTTGGAGCGGCAGTTGTCGGTGCACATGAGTTATCAGCGGGCGAGTTTCTCGGCGGTTGTCGTGGAGCGTCTGGCGGCGCATCTGGCGCAGTTGCTTGGGCAGATGACCACGCAAGGCGAGCGCTGCCTGGGTGAACTGTCGATGCTGGAATTCGATGAACATCAGCGCCTGACCCATGATTGGAATCCGGTCGATGCGCCGTTCGAACAGGACGTTTGTGTTCACCAACTGATCGCCCGCCAGGCGCAATCCACTCCTGACGCATTGGCGGTCACCTTCGCCGACACGTGCCTGAGCTACAGCGAACTCGACGGTCGCGCCAATCGCCTGGCCCATAAACTCATCGAGCTGGGCGTTGGTCCAGAAGTGCGAGTGGGCGTGGCGATGCCGCGTTCCGAGCAGTTGCTGATTGCCTTGCTCGCGGTGCTCAAGGCCGGTGGCGCGTACGTGCCGCTGGACCCGGATTACCCGGCCGAACGCGTGGCGTACATGCTCGACGACAGCCGTGCGCGGGTGCTGTTGACCGAGCAGGCAGTGGCGCAAACGCTGACGG
>NZ_JABWQW010000047.1:0-20289 GCF_014268645.1 Pseudomonas sp. SWRI154 | reverse complement strand
CCCGCCCCAGAGTTGAAAAACCCCACGCCACCCCCATATGAGTTTCATCCGGGCATTTTCGCCCCGCTGCGTGGAGACTCTTCCCTTGACCACCATCGTTTCAGTCCGCCGTCACGGCAAAGTCGTCATGGGCGGCGACGGCCAGGTTTCATTGGGCAACACCGTGATGAAAGGCAACGCGAAGAAAGTCCGCCGCCTGTACCACGGCCAGGTCATCGCCGGTTTCGCCGGGGCCACCGCCGACGCCTTCACCTTGTTCGAACGTTTCGAAGGTCAACTTGAGAAACACCAGGGCCATCTGGTCCGCGCCGCCGTCGAGCTGGCCAAGGAATGGCGCACCGACCGCTCCCTGAGCCGCCTCGAAGCCATGCTCGCGGTCGCCAACAAAGACGCCTCGCTGATCATCACCGGAAACGGTGACGTGGTTGAGCCCGAAGACGGCCTGATCGCCATGGGTTCCGGCGGCGCCTACGCCCAGGCCGCCGCCAGCGCGCTGTTGAAAAAGACCGACCTGTCGGCCCGCGAAATCGTCGAGACTGCCTTGGGCATTGCCGGCGACATCTGCGTGTTCACCAACCACACCCAAACCATTGAGGAGCAGGACCTCGCGGAATAAGCCCGTCCAGGCCCGAATTCCTGCTTGAGGACCCCAATATTATGTCCATGACTCCCCGTGAAATCGTCCACGAACTCAATCGCCACATCATCGGCCAGGACGATGCCAAGCGCGCCGTCGCCATCGCCCTGCGCAACCGTTGGCGCCGGATGCAGCTACCCGAAGAGCTGCGCGTCGAAGTGACCCCCAAGAACATCCTGATGATCGGCCCGACCGGCGTCGGTAAAACCGAGATCGCCCGTCGCCTGGCCAAGCTCGCCAATGCGCCGTTCATCAAGGTCGAAGCCACCAAGTTCACCGAAGTGGGCTACGTCGGGCGCGACGTCGAGTCGATCATTCGTGACTTGGCCGATGCCGCCATCAAGTTGCTGCGCGAGCAGGAAATCACCAAGGTCCGCCATCGCGCCGAAGATGCCGCCGAAGAGCGCATCCTCGACGCACTGCTGCCGCCGGCGCGCATGGGCTTCAACGCCGACTCCGCCGCAACCCAGGATTCCAACACCCGCCAGCTGTTCCGCAAGCGCCTGCGCGAAGGCCAGCTGGACGACAAGGAAATCGAGATCGAAGTGGCCGAGATGGCTGGCGTCGACATTTCCGCGCCGCCGGGCATGGAAGAAATGACCAACCAGTTGCAGAGCTTGTTTGCCAACATGGGCAAGGGCAAGAAGAAGAGCCGCAAGCTCAAGGTCAAGGAAGCGCTGAAGCTGGTGCGTGACGAAGAGGCGGGTCGCCTGGTCAACGAAGAAGAATTGAAGGCCAAGGCGCTGGAAGCGGTGGAGCAGCACGGCATCGTATTCATCGACGAAATCGACAAGGTCGCCAAGCGCGGCAATGTCGGGGGCGCCGACGTGTCCCGTGAAGGTGTGCAACGCGACCTGCTGCCGCTGATCGAAGGCTGCACGGTCAACACCAAGCTGGGCATGGTCAAGACCGACCACATCCTGTTCATCGCCTCCGGTGCGTTCCACCTGAGCAAGCCGAGCGACCTGGTGCCCGAGCTGCAAGGTCGTTTGCCGATCCGTGTCGAACTCAAGGCGCTGTCGCCGGAAGACTTCGAGCGCATCCTCAGCGAACCCCACGCGTCGCTGACCGAGCAGTATTGCGCGCTGCTGAAGACCGAAGGCCTGAACATCGAGTTCGCGCCCGAGGGCATCAAGCGCTTGGCGCAGATCGCCTGGCAGGTCAACGAGAAGACCGAGAACATCGGTGCCCGTCGCCTGCACACGCTGCTTGAGCGCCTGCTCGAGGAAGTCTCGTTCAGTGCCGGCGACCTGGCTAGCGCCCACAATGAAGCGCCGATCATCATCGACGCCGAATACGTCAACAGCCACCTGGGCGAACTGGCTGAGAACGAAGACCTGTCGCGGTATATTCTTTAAAGCTGCAAGCTTCTAGCTGCAAGCTGCAAGCTGCAAGCTGCAAGCGGGTCACCTCCAGCTTGTAGCTTGTAGCTTGTAGCTTGTAAGCTGCTTCCATGACCAAATTCCCCACCGCCATCAACCTGCACAAAGCCTCCAAGACCCTGACGCTGAAATACGCGCCGGACGAGGAGTACCACTTGCCCGCGGAATTCCTGCGGGTGCATTCGCCTTCCGCCGAGGTCCAGGGCCACGGCAAACCGATCTTGCAATACGGCAAGCTCGGCGTCGGCCTGACCAAGGTTGAGCCGGCCGGTCAATACGCACTGAAATTGACCTTCGACGACGGCCACGACAGCGGACTGTTCACGTGGGACTACCTGTACCAATTGGCGCTGCGCCAAGAGGACCTGTGGAACGATTATCTCGCCGAGCTCAAGGCCGCCGGAAAAACCCGTGACCCGAACGAATCCGTGGTCAAGCTGATGCTCTAGCTCAAGGGCTGGCGCTTTAGGGCGAATTTTCTAGACTCATCTGCTTGAATGCCCGCGCGGCAGCGTCAATGACTGGCCTGCTTGCGAAAAAAATTAAACTCGGGTAACCAATGGAGCTGGCAAGTTCCCTGCAAAGGAACCGGCGAGTTCCTGGCACACGTTTCCTCATTGCCCTCGATGCGGAATTAATGGTCACCCCGAGCAGCGTACCTGGTATTGGCCTTGCGGCTTCACGGCACGATCCCGGTACTCGTCTGAAGGACAATGGAGCGTCGTAGATGAGCAACAAGAACAACGATGAGTTGAAGTACCAAGCCTCGGAAAATACCCTGGGCTTGAATCCCGTCGTCGGCTTGCGCAGGAAAGACCTGCTGGCCTCTGCCCGGATGGTGCTGACCCAGACCATCAAACAACCGCTGCACAGCGTCAAGCACGTTGCCCATTTCGGCGCTGAGCTCAGGAAAGTCCTGTTTGGCAAATCCGAGTTGCAGCCCGCCGGTGACGATCGTCGCTTCAACGACCCGGCGTGGAGCCAGAACCCCCTCTACAGACGTTACTTGCAAACTTATCTGGCGTGGCGCAAGGAGCTGCACGACTGGATCGACGACAGCAGCCTCTCGCCCCAAGACATCAGTCGAGGGCACTTCGTCATCAACCTGATGACCGAAGCCATGGCCCCGACCAATTCGGCGGCCAACCCGGCGGCGGTCAAGCGCTTCTTCGAAACCGGTGGCAAGAGCCTGCTCGATGGTTTGTCCCACTTGGCCAAGGACCTGGTGCACAACGGCGGCATGCCAAGCCAGGTCGACATGGGCGCGTTCGAAGTCGGCAAGAGCCTGGGCGTGACGGAAGGCGCCGTGGTCTTTCGCAATGACGTGCTGGAGCTGATCCAGTATCGCCCCATCACCGAGCAGGTCCACGAACGACCGCTGTTGGTGGTCCCGCCGCAGATCAACAAGTTCTATGTCTTCGACCTGAGCCCGGACAAGAGCCTGGCGCGCTTCTGCCTGCGCAGCAACGTGCAGACCTTCATCATCAGTTGGCGCAACCCCACCAAGGCGCAGCGCGAGTGGGGCCTGTCGACCTACATCGAGGCGCTCAAGGAAGCGGTGGATGTGGTCACGGCCATCACCGGCAGCAAGGACGTCAACATGCTGGGCGCCTGCTCAGGCGGCATCACCTGCACCGCGCTGCTTGGCCACTACGCCGCGCTGGGCGAGAAAAAGGTCAATGCCCTGACCTTGCTGGTAAGCGTGCTGGACACCACCCTGGACACCGACGTGGCGCTGTTCGTCGACGAGCAGACCCTGGAAGCCGCCAAGCGCCACTCGTATCAGGCCGGCGTGCTCGAAGGTCGCGACATGGCCAAGGTCTTTGCCTGGATGCGCCCCAACGACTTGATCTGGAACTACTGGGTCAACAATTACCTGCTGGGCAACGAGCCGCCGGTGTTCGACATCCTGTTCTGGAACAACGACACCACCAGGCTTCCGGCGGCGTTCCACGGTGACCTCATCGAGATGTTCAAGAACAACCCGCTGATCCGCGCCAACGCACTGGAAGTGTGCGGCACGCCAATCGACCTCAAGCAGGTCACTGCGGACATCTTTTCCCTGGCCGGTACCAACGACCACATCACCCCATGGAAGTCCTGCTACAAGTCGGCGCAACTGTTCGGCGGCAAGGTTGAATTCGTGCTGTCGAGCAGCGGTCATATCCAGAGCATCCTCAACCCGCCGGGCAACCCCAAGTCGCGCTACATGACCAGCGAAGACATGCCCGCCAAGGCCGAGGACTGGATGGAAAATTCCACCAAGCACACCGACTCCTGGTGGTTGCACTGGCAGGCGTGGCAAGCCGAACGCTCGGGCAAGCTGAAAAAAGCACCGACCGTATTGGGCAACAAGACTTATGTGGCGGGTGAAGCGGCGCCCGGTACGTATGTACATGAAAGATAGCTGCAAGTTGCGAGCTTCAAGCGCCAAGCTGTCCTCGTGCAGCTTGAAGCTTGTAGCTTGAAGCTGCTTTTTCTGCTTTTCTACTCCAGGACTTGAAGCATGCCGCAACCGTACATCTTCCGTACCGTCGATCTGGATGGCCAGACCTTGCGCACCGCGGTACGTCCCGGCAAGCCTCACTTGACGCCACTGCTGATCTTCAACGGCATCGGCGCCAACCTGGAGCTGGTGTTCCCGTTCATCGAGGCCCTGGACCCGGACCTGGAAGTGATTGCCTTCGATGTGCCTGGGGTCGGCGGCTCGTCGACACCGAACCGGCCCTATCGCTTCCCTGGCTTGGCCAAACTCACCGCGCGGATGCTCGACTATCTGGACTATGGACAGGTCAATGTGATCGGCGTGTCCTGGGGCGGCGCCTTGGCCCAGCAGTTCGCCCATGATTATCCGGAACGCTGCAAGAAGTTGGTGCTCGCCGCTACGGCCGCCGGCGCAGTGATGGTGCCGGGCAAGCCGAAGGTGCTGTGGATGATGGCCAGTCCGCGGCGCTACGTTCAGCCTTCCCATGTGATGCGGATCGCCCCGTTGATCTACGGCGGCTCGTTTCGCCGCGATCCGAGCCTGGCGGCCCGTCACGCCGCCAAGGTTCGGTCGGCGGGCAAACTCGGTTATTACTGGCAGCTGTTTGCAGGCCTGGGCTGGACCAGCATCCACTGGCTGCACAAGATCCATCAGCCAACCCTGATCCTGGCCGGGGATGACGACCCGCTGATCCCATTGATCAACATGCGCATGCTGGCCTGGCGCATACCAAACTCGCAGTTGCACATCATCGATGACGGCCATCTGTTCCTGATCACCCGGGCCGAGGCCGTGGCACCGATCATCATGAAGTTTCTGGAGGAAGAACGTCAGCGCGCGGTCATGCATCCGCATCCCGCGCCGCTGAGTGGCGGCTGACACCGCCGAGAGCGCCTGGCAGGACGCCGGATCATGCAGCCATCCGAAACAGCGACTATGTTGTCTGGTTCGGTGCGTTTGTTTTTAGCCTGATGACGAAGGAGTTGACTCATGCGCGACAAACCGGCGAAGGGTTCCATGCCCGCCCCTGCCAGTTTCATCAATGCACAAAGCGCGGTCACCGGCCTGCGCGGCAGGGATCTGCTTGCCACCTTGCGCAACGTCGCCGCCCATGGCTTGCGCAACCCGGTGCACAGTGCCCGGCATGCATTGCGGCTGGGCGGTCAACTGGGGCGCGTGCTGCTGGGCGAAACGCTGCACCCCACCAACCCCAACGACAAGCGCTTCGCCGATCCCACCTGGCAGCACAACCCGTTCTATCGGCGCAGCCTCCAGGCGTACCTGAGCTGGCAGAAACAGGTCAGGAGCTGGATCGACGAAAGCGACATGAGCCCGGATGATCGCGCCCGTGCCCACTTTACTTTCTCGCTGCTCAACGATGCCGTATCGCCCTCCAATACCTTGCTCAACCCCGTGGCGATCAAGGAACTGTTCAACTCTGGTGGCACCAGCCTGATTCGCGGCATCAGCCACTTGGTGGATGACCTGCTGCACAACGACGGACTGCCCCGACAGGTCACGCCCCAGGCCTTCGAAGTCGGCAAGACCCTCGCCACTACTCCCGGCGCGGTGGTGTTTCGCAACGAACTGCTGGAGCTGATCCAGTACAAGCCAATGAGCGAAAAGCAATACGCCAGGCCATTGCTGATCGTGCCGCCGCAGATCAACAAGTTCTACATTTTCGACCTGAGTCCTTCCAACAGCTTCGTCCAATACGCCCTGAAAAACGGCTTGCAGGTGTTCATCATCAGCTGGCGCAATCCCGACGTGCGCCACCGCGAGTGGGGCTTGTCCAGTTACGTCGAGGCCACGGAGGAGGCGATGAATGCCTGCCGGGAGATCACCGGCGCGCGCGAGGTCAACCTGATGGGCGCCTGCGCCGGAGGCATGACCATCGCCGCCTTGCAAGGTCACCTGCAAGCCAAGCGCCAACTGCGCCGGGTCGCCAGCGCCAGCTACCTGGTGAGCTTGCTGGACAGCGAGATCGAAAGCCCGGCCACGCTGTTCATCGACGAACAGACCCTTGAGGCTGCCAAGCGGCGCTCTTACCAGAAAGGCATTCTCGATGGTCGCGACATGGCCCGGGTGTTCGCCTGGATGCGCCCCAACGACCTGATCTGGACTTATTTCGTTAACAACTACCTGCTGGGCAAGGAGCCGCCGGCCTTCGATATCCTCTACTGGAACAACGACTGCACCCGACTTCCAGCCGCGTATCACGGCGACCTGCTGGATTTTTTCAAGCACAACCCGCTGACCCATCCCAACGGCCTGGAAGTCTGCGGCACGCCTATAGACTTGCAGAAAGTCACGGTGGACAGCTTCAGCGTGGCCGGCATCAACGACCACATCACCCCTTGGGACGCCGTGTATCGCTCGACGCTGTTGCTGGGCGGCGAACGGCGCTTCGTGCTGTCCAACAGCGGCCACGTCCAAAGCATTCTCAACCCGCCCGGCAACCCCAAGGCGAACTACATCGAAAATCCGAAACTGAGCAGTGACCCTCGGGCCTGGTATTACGACGCCAAGCACATCGATGGTAGCTGGTGGCCCCAATGGCTGGGCTGGATCCAGGAACGCTCCGGGGCCCAGCGCGAAACGCAGATGGCCTTGGGCAACGCGAAATACCCACCTCTGGAAGCGGCGCCCGGAACCTATGTGCGCGTGCGCTGAGCGCCTCACTCCACGGTCGCGCTCCCGACCGTGGCACGACTTCATCACTAAGAAGACCGGATGAAAACCCGCGACCGCATCCTTGAATGTGCCCTGCAGTTATTCAACGAAAAGGGCGAACCGAACGTCTCCACCATGGAAGTTGCCAATGAGATGGGTATCAGCCCCGGCAACCTCTATTACCACTTCCATGGAAAGGAACCACTGATACTGGGGCTCTTCGAGCGATTCCAGGCCGAGCTCGCGCCGCTGCTGGACCCACCGGCCGATGCGCAACTGGCGCCGGAGGATTACTGGCTGTTCCTGCATCTGATCGTCGAGCGCCTGGCTCAATACCGGTTTCTGTTCCAGGACCTGTCGAACCTGGCGGGGCGCCTGCCGAAACTGGCCAAGGGGATTCGCCAGTTGCTCAACGCGCTGAAGCGGACCCTGGCCTCATTGCTGGCGCAACTCAAGGCCCAGGGGTTTCTGGTCAGCGATACACAGGCACTGGGGCAACTGGTGGAGCAGATCACCATGACCTTGCTGTTTTCGCTGGACTATCAACGGATCCTGGATCGCGAAGGCGAAGTTCGCCTGGTGGTCTACCAGGTCATGATGCTGGTGGCGCCGCACCTGCCGCCTGCGGTCAAGGTCGCGACCGAACAGATGGCGCTGCGGTATCTGGAAGAGCACGAATAACGCCTGTGACGCTCCGCGCCCAAACAGCGGAACGCAGAGCGTCCCTGGAGGCATTCCCACGCGGGAGCGTGGGAACGAGCGCCCGGCCTACATAAGCCGGGCGTTTTTGCTTGCCCTGGAAAATCAGGACTGACTGGTAGGCGTCGACGGAGCCGGCGCTGGAGTCGGGGTGGCCACCGGAGTCGGAGCCGAAGCGGAGTTCGCTGTGCTCGTCGGGGTTGCCGCTTTGGCGGTCGCGGTCGGCGCCTTCGGTGCGGCTGCTTTTGGCGCAGTCGCTTTTTTTACCGCTGGCTTTTTCGCCGCGGCGGGTTTGGCGGCCGGTTTCGCAGCGACTTTTGCCGCAGGTTTGGCCGCAGCCGGTTTAGCTGCTGCAGTTTTAGCCGCTGGTTTGGCAGCGGGCTTGGCTGCTGCTTTTGCCGCGACGGGTTTGGCCGCCGCCTTGGCTGCTGGCTTGGCCGCAGGTTTGGCGGCGGTTTTTGCCGCTGCCTTGACCAGTGGCTTGGCTGGCGTCTTCGCCGCGGGCTTGGCCGCCGCCGTCTTGCTTGCAGTAGCCTTGGTCGCGACAGGCGTGACCTTGGCCCCGGTCAGTTTTTCGATCTGCTTGGTCAGGGTGTCGACCTTGCTGTGCAGTTCCTTGACTTCATTGCGGCTCGGCACGCCCAAGCGGGAAATCGCACTGTTAAGGCGCTTGTCGAAGGCACCCTCCAGCTCATCCCATTTACCCAGGGCTCGGTCCTTCACCCCGCCGATTCTTGATTTTGCCGACTCGGCGGAGACCGTAGCCGCATCGACCTGTTTGCCGACCGCCGTCTTGGTGAGTTTTTCGGCCTTCTCGCCGTCCTTAACCAGGGACTCGAAGAGTTTGCTGCCGTCAGTGTCGATCTTCGAGTACACGCCTAAACCAGCAAGCCAGATTTTGCGGGAGTACTTTTCAATCTTCCCGGCCCACGAGCTGCCTTCTTTTTCGGTGATTTTCTTGCCAGCCATCCCGTTCTCCTTAATGTTTACGCGCGACACGTTCGAGCAATGCCGTCAGCTCATCGAGCTTAGCAGAGAGTGTCTCAACGTCATGTTTAGACGGAATGCCGATACGATTCAAGGCACTTGCAACACGCGCGTCGAACACCTTCTCGACTTTGTCGAGTTGGACTTCAACCCTGGCCTTGAAAGTGTTGACGTCGGTCTTGGCTTCAATCAGTTCGCTGTTGGCAGCTTGAAGTTTTCCGGCGATGTTCTTTTTGCCTTTGGTTTCAATAACTTCGCCAGCCTTGACCAACTCTTGGAAGTACTCGCTGCCTTCCTGGCCCACCTTGATATAGGCGCCCAGGCCAGCCAGCCAGATCTTGCGCGCGTACGTTTTCACGTCGCTCAGCGTGGAAGATTCAATGTCGGTTTTTTTCTTCAAAATAACTTTGGCCATGGTGCACCTCACTCGAAGACAGGTGGGAGGAACTGCCCGTACAGGGTCGGACTCAGGCACAAAGTAGTGAGAATAATTAGAAAGGGCACCCTAACAAAACGGATAGACCCAAGGGAAATGACGCCTTGGTGGAGGCAGGCTCGCTTCCACCGAGGATAGTCAGGCAATTGAATTCCATATCCCAGTTCGCCATGGGTTAAATCAAGCCAACGCCTTATCCAGCGCCTTTTCGATTTCCGTCTTGATCGTGCCGCTCATGGCAGACATCAACATGCCCAGTTCCACATCGACGCGGATCGAATCTTCGCCTACATGCACTTCGCCTTTGACCCCGGAGCGCTTGAGCTTCAGCGTGTCGCCCTCCCACCGGGGCTCCAGGCCATAGCTGTCGGAAAGTTTCTGCGCCAACTTGTCAGCCTTTTCGCGGGCCGCTTCCTTGCCCAGGGCATGGGCACGCTCAACAGTAATACGGGCCATCTGATAACTCCTGCTTGATCGAGACTTGCCTGAACGTTCGGACCCTGCCTGCGTCAAAACGTCCTGGCCGTGGTTCATCTTACCTGCAGCCTTGCCAAGACAAAGCACTCCACCGGGATTAGAATGTCCCGCATTCTTTTTTGGTGACAGCGATATGACTGATCAGCGCAAAGGCAGCGATGCCGAACCCACCACTCACTTCGGCTTCAAGAACGTGCCGGAAAGCCAGAAGGCGGAAAAAGTCGCTGAGGTTTTCCACTCGGTAGCCGCCAAGTATGACCTGATGAACGACCTGCTCTCAGGCGGCATGCATCGCCTGTGGAAGCGCTTCGCGATCGAACTGTCCGGCGTGCGCACCGGCAATCGTGTATTGGACATCGCTGGCGGCACGGGTGACCTGACTAAAAAATTCTCCCACATCGTTGGCCCGACCGGCCATGTGGTGCTCGCTGACATCAACGAATCCATGCTCAAGGTGGGTCGCGACCGCTTGCTGGACCTGGGTGTGGCTGGCAACGTCGAGTTCGTCCAGGCCGATGCCGAGAAGCTGCCGTTCCCGGACAACCACTTCGACTGCGTCACCATTGCCTTTGGCCTGCGTAACGTCACCCATAAGGAAGACGCGCTACGCTCCATGCTGCGCGTACTCAAACCCGGTGGCCGGCTGCTGGTGCTGGAATTCTCCAAGCCGACCAACGCGCTGATGTCCAAGGCCTACGACGCCTACTCGTTCGCCTTCATGCCGCTGATGGGCAAACTGATCACCAACGACGCGGAAAGCTATCGCTACCTGGCCGAATCGATCCGCATGCATCCAGACCAGGAAACGCTGAAGTCGATGATGGTCGAAGCCGGTTTCGACCGGGTGACCTACCACAACATGACTTCAGGGATCGTCGCCCTGCACCGCGGTATCAAGCCCTGATGCTGCTCACCGGCCTGCTCGCCGGCGTCGAACTCGGCATCAACCGGGTCCTGCGCCTGGACAGCACGGCGCCGATGCGCCTGGCGCACTTGAGTGGCAAGGTGATTGCCGTCGATTGTCGCAGCCCGGCGCTCAAGCTGTTTATCCTGCCCGGCGACGAGGGCCTGATGCTCGCCTCCCATTGGGAAGCGCAGGCGCACTGCACGCTCCGAGCCCCGGCGTCGAGCCTGCTGGAGCTGGCGCTGAGCCAGAACAAGACCGCGGTGCTGCATGGCCCCGATGTCGAACTCGACGGCGACAGCGGTGTGCTGCTGGAGCTGGCTGCGATTCTCCAGGACCTTGAGCTGGACTGGGAATACGAGGTGTCCCGCTGGATCGGTCCGGTGGCCACCCAGTTGCTCAGCGGTCATCTGCGCAGCCGCAGCCGCTGGTACCGCCAGGGCTTCGCCAGCCTGGGACAGAATCTGAGTGAATACCTGGCCGAAGAATCGCGTACCCTCGTGGGCCAACGCGAGGCCCAGGCCCGTTTTGATGAACTGGACCAGGTCAAGCTTGACCTGGAACGTCTCGAGGCGCGTTTCGAGCGCCTTTCCCGATCCCTTGAAACCAAGCGATAACGCATGAAGCTGCTTGCCGTCCGCCGTCTGTTGCGCATCCAGCGCGTCGTGATCCGCTACCGCCTCGATGACCTGCTGTTCGCCTTGCCGTTGCCCTGGTTTCTCCTGGCGCTGCGCTTCGTGTTGCCGTGGCGCTGGTTCCCACGCCGAACCCTGGAGTTGAGTCGCGGCGCACGCCTGCGCCTGGCCTTGCAGGACCTGGGACCGATCTTCATCAAGTTCGGACAGATTCTCTCGACCCGTCGCGACCTGCTGCCCGAAGACATTGCCGACGAACTGATGCTGCTGCAAGACCGCGTGCCGCCGTTCGATTCCAAGCTGTCGGTGGCGCTGATCGAAGAGCAACTGGGCAAGAAGATCAGCGAAGTCTTCAGCCGTTTCGATGTCGAGCCCCTGGCCTCGGCGTCGGTCGCCCAGGTTCACGCCGCGCAGCTCAAGACGGGTGAGGAAGTGGTGGTCAAGGTAATTCGACCGGGCCTCAAGCCGATCATCGCCCAGGACCTCGCCTGGCTGTTCATCCTCGCGCGCGCCGCCGAGCGGCTGTCGGCCGATGCGCGCCTGCTGCACCCGGTGGACGTGGTCCAGGACTACGAAAAAACCATCTTCGACGAACTCGACCTGCTGCGCGAAGCCGCCAACGCCAGCCAGTTGCGCCGTAATTTCGAAGGCTCGCCGCTGCTTTACGTCCCGCAAGTCTATTGGGACTGGTGCCGGCCGAAAGTGTTGGTGATGGAGCGCATCTACGGCATCCAGGTCACCGATCTCGCGACCCTGGCCGACCAGCGCACCGACATGAAGCTGCTCGCCGAACGCGGCGTGGAGATTTTCTTCACCCAGGTGTTCCGCGATAGTTTCTTCCACGCCGACATGCACCCGGGCAACATCTTCGTCAGCACCGTGCAGCCGTGGAGTCCGCAATACATCGCCATCGACTGCGGCATCGTCGGCAGCCTCACCCCCGAGGACCAGGATTACCTGGCGCGCAATCTGTTCGCCTTCTTCAAGCGTGACTACCGCCGCGTTGCGCAGTTGCACATCGATTCTGGCTGGGTGCCGGCCGAGACCAAACTCAACGAGTTCGAAGCGGCGATCCGCACCGTGTGCGAACCGATCTTCGAAAAACCGTTAAAAGATATTTCCTTCGGCCAGGTCCTGATGCGCCTGTTCCAGACCGCGCGCCGCTTCAATATGGAAGTTCAGCCGCAACTGGTGCTGTTGCAAAAAACCCTGCTGAACATCGAAGGCCTCGGCCGCCAGCTCTACCCAGACCTGGATCTCTGGAACACCGCACAGCCGTTCCTCGAGCGCTGGATGCGCGAGCGGATGAGCCCGAAGACCTTGCTGGGCAACGTGCAGAGCCAGTTCGAACAACTCCCGCACCTGGCCAACATGACCCGCGACCTGCTCGAGCGCATGTCCCAACCCCACGCCCACGATCCTGCTCCGCCGTGGAAACGCCGTCGGGACGACTGGTTCCTGCGCCTGCTCGGCGCGGCCCACCTGGGTGGTGGCGCGGTGCTCGCGGCCGGCGGCCCACTGAGCGAACTGGGTCATTGGCCCGCCGGTATCATGGTGGCCGTGGGTTTGTATCTGGTCGTTCGACGATAGCCGGATTGAGCCGCAAGCGATAAGCTGCAAGCCGCAAGTTCGTGAGTTGTACCTATCTACTTAAGCACCACACAGAATCGCTTTTACTTGCAGCTTGAAGCTTAAAGCTTGCCGCTGCCGTCAGGACCAACGATGAAAAACTGGCAGGACGAGATCAAGTGGGACGCTGACGGACTGGTTCCGGCCATCGCCCAGGATCACAAGACCGGGCGCGTGCTGATGATGGCCTGGATGAATCGCGAAGCGCTGGCACTGACCGCCGCCGAGAACCGTGCCATCTATTGGTCACGCTCGCGTGGCAAACTGTGGCGCAAAGGCGAGGAGTCCGGGCACGTACAACACTTGCACGAGATGCGCCTGGATTGCGACGGCGACGTCATCATCCTGATGGTCGAACAGGTTGGCGAAATCGCCTGCCACACCGGCCGGCAGAGCTGCTTCTATCGCGTCTTCGAGAACGGCGACTGGAAAACCGTCGACCCGGTGCTCAAGGACCCGCATGCCATCTATTCAGGACATTCCCATGAGTGACACCCTGACCCGCCTGGCCCAGGTGCTGGAAGAGCGCAAAGGCGCCGCGGCCGACAGCTCCTATGTCGCCAGCCTGTACCACAAGGGCTTGAACAAGATTCTGGAAAAGGTCGGCGAAGAATCGGTCGAGACCATCATCGCCGCCAAGGACGCCGCCATCAGCGGCGATTGCAGCGACGTGATCTACGAGACCGCCGACCTGTGGTTCCACAGTCTGGTCATGCTGGCCCAACTGGGTCAGCACCCGCAGGCTGTACTGGATGAACTGGACCGTCGCTTCGGTCTGTCCGGGCACGTCGAGAAAGCCTCGCGCCCGTCCGCCTGATCATTTTTTGAGGAGTAGCCACATGGGTATCTTTGACTGGAAACACTGGGTCGTCATTCTGGTTGTCGTGGTGCTGGTGTTCGGCACCAAGAAACTGAAAAACCTCGGCACCGATGTCGGCGAGTCGATCAAGGGCTTTCGCAAAGCCATGAACGATGACGAAAAACCGGCCGACACCAGCGCCCAGGCTCAACCGGCACAGCCGGCCCAACCGGTGCACCCGCAGGCCGCCCAGCCTGTGAACGCACCGAATACCATCGACGTGCAGGCCCAGAAAGTCGAAGAGCCAACCCGCAAAGACTCGTGAGCACTGACTAATGTTTGGGATCAGCTTCACTGAACTGCTGCTCGTCGGCCTCGTCGCCCTGCTGGTACTGGGCCCCGAGCGCCTGCCGGGTGCTGCGCGCACCGCCGGTCTCTGGATCGGGCGCCTGAAGCGCAGCTTCAATGCGATCAAACAGGAAGTTGAACGTGAAATCGGTGCCGACGACATTCGTCGGCAACTGCACAACGAACACATCCTCTCGCTGGAGCAGGAAGCGCGGAAGATCTTCACACCGACCCAGCAGGAACCGACGCCGGTCCAGCCCGTCGCCGAGCCGACCATTGCTCCCCAGGCACCGGCTGTCGAAGCTGCGCCAGTGGCCGCTGAACCGGCAAAACCGGTTGAACCGGCGACCACGACGACTGTGACTCCCCACGATCCTACTTTGCCGCCGCGAGCCCCATGAGCGATATCCCTGAAAACGACCAGCCGATGCCGCTGGTATCGCACCTCACCGAGTTGCGCACCCGCCTGCTGCGTTGCGTCGCGGCGGTTTTCGTCATCTTCGCCGGGCTGTTTGCCTTCACCCAGCAGATCTATACCTTCGTCTCCACGCCGCTGCGCGAGTATTTGCCGGTAGGCGCGACGATGATCGCCACCGACGTATCGTCACCATTCCTGACGCCGCTGAAGCTGACGATGATGGTCTCGCTGTTCCTGGCGATCCCGGTGATCCTGCATCAGATCTGGGGGTTCATCGCGCCGGGCCTGTACAAGCATGAGAAACGCATCGCCGTGCCGCTGCTGGTGTCGAGCATCCTGCTGTTCTACACCGGCATGGCCTTCGCCTATTTCTTCGTGTTTCCACTGATCTTCAAGTTCTTCGCCGCCGCCACCCCGGCGGGTGTCGAGATGATGACCGACATCACCAGCTACCTGGATTTCGTCATGACGCTGTTCTTCGCCTTTGGCGTGGCGTTCGAGATTCCCGTGGCCGTGGTGCTGCTGGTGTGGATCGGCGTGGTGGACGTTGCCTACCTGAAGAAGATCCGCCCGTACGTGATCATCGGTTGCTTCGTGGTCGGCATGATCCTGACCCCGCCGGACATCTTCTCCCAGACCTTGCTGGCCATTCCGATGTGGCTGCTGTTCGAGATCGGCATCCTGTTCGGTGGCCTGGTGCGCAAGCGCCGGGAAGAAGAGCCCGAAGACCAGCCCGTGGACGACCACAACGACCAGCCGCCAGCGACCCAAGCGTGAACCTGCTGCTGCTCGAGGAGGCCGATTTCATCGGGCCGGACCGGGTCATCCTGAGCGATCGCCGGTTGACCCACATGCAGGAAGTCCACCGCAGCGCTGTCGGTGACAGCTTGCGGGTCGGGCGCATTGGCGGGCTGATGGGCACCGCACAGGTGTTGCGCCTGGAAGCTCGCGAAGCCGAACTGCAAGTGACGCTCGACCAGCCACCGCCGGCCAAGTTGCCGCTGACACTGGTGCTGGCATTGCCGCGTCCGAAAATGCTCCGGCGGGTGTTCCAGACCGTTGCGACCATGGGCGTGCCGCGGGTGATCCTGGTCAACAGCTATCGCGTGGAAAAGAGTTTCTGGCAAACGCCGTTCCTCGACCCCGAGGCCATCCGCGAGCAACTGATCCTGGGTCTGGAACAAGCCCGGGACAGTGTGCTGCCTGAGGTGGTTATCGAGAAACGCTTCAAGCCCTTCGTCGAGGACCGTCTGCCGGCCATCACCAACGGCACCCTCGGACTGGTCGGCCACCCTGGCAACTACCCGCCCTGCCCACGGGCACTGACGGAACCGGTGACCTTGGCCATTGGTCCGGAGGGCGGCTGGATTCCCTACGAGATCGACCTGCTGGGCAAGGCTGGTTTGCAACCGGTGCAGTTGGGCGAGCGGATCCTGCGGGTCGAGACCGCAGTGACGGCGCTGCTCTCACGCCTGTTCTGATCTCCGTAGCTTGCTACGCTGTTACAAACTTATTTAGCTAATCTCTCCAGTTCCTCCCGAAACGTGTCGATAGAACTACTATAAAAAGCAGTTCCGCCCCTCAAGGGAGTACCGGCATGTTCCGATGGCTAGGTAACGTAGGCGTTAATCGCAAACTCGGCTTCGGTTTTGGCTTGGTACTGCTCTTGACCGTGATGATCGCCTTCACCGGCTGGACCGGCCTGCGCAAGGTGATTGCCCACGGCGACACGCTGGGACTCATCGCCAGCCTGAACGACTTGACCAAGGACCTGCGCTCCGCGCGCATGGATTACGACGCGACCCGCGGCGAGAAAGGTCCAGGTGACCTCAACGATCTGCTCGGTAAATTGGAGCCTGGGCTACAGACTGCCCGCCAATCGATCGAGCAATCGGCCGACGTGGCGCTCATCGACAAGCAACTGGCGGCTATTACCGAGTACAGGGCTGTCGTTGCCGAGTTGGTCCGCGCCACCGTAAGCCGCGAGAATGCGCGCAGCAAACTGGGCGCCAGCGCCGATAACGCCGTGGCCCGAGTCGCCAGCGTTGAAAGCGCCATACGGCAAAGCGAGAACGCGGCTCAACTCGACAGCGTGGTGAG
Source organism: Pseudomonas sp. SWRI154 (assembly GCF_014268645.1). Taxonomy (NCBI): domain Bacteria; kingdom Pseudomonadati; phylum Pseudomonadota; class Gammaproteobacteria; order Pseudomonadales; family Pseudomonadaceae; genus Pseudomonas; species Pseudomonas sp. SWRI154. Next base: position 3,680 of record NZ_JABWQW010000047.1, on the reverse strand, counting down.
CCTGAGCAAGGCCATCCAGCAAGCCCGCTATCAGGTTCGCGGCTACACCTACAGCGGCCGGGCCGATGCCGAGCAGCCGGCCTTGGATGCCATCGATAACGCGCTGAAAGCGCTCGGCAGCCTGCCGGCCCAACTACCCGCTGAACACGCCGCCAACCTGCAACAGGCCAGCGAGTCGTTCAAGGCCTATCGTGCCGCGGTCAGCCAGTTCCATGAAGCCCAGGCCGCCAGCGCTGCCGCCATCAAGCGCATGTCCGACTTGGGGGTTTTGCTACGCGGGGCCAGTAGGGACATCACGCTGTCCCAAACGGAAGTGCGCGACCACGAGGCCGCCAGAGCCAACCTCTTCCTGATCTCGGCCGCCGCGTTGGCCCTGCTTTTCGGCGTGATCGCCGCCCTGGTGATCACCCGGCAGATCGTCACCCCGCTGGAGCAGACCCTCAAGGTCGCCGAACGCGTGGCGGCAGGCGACCTGACCCACAACCTCAGCTCCGAGCGCCGCGACGAACTGGGCCAACTGCAACGTGCCATGCAGAGCATGACCGTGGGCCTGCGGCACTTGATCGGCAGCATCAGCGACAGCGTCACGCAGATCGCCAGCGCCGCCGAACAGCTTTCCGCCGTCACCGAACAGACCAGCGCCGGAGTCAACAGCCAGAAAGTGGAAACCGACCAGGTCGCCACCGCCATGCACGAAATGACCGCCACGGTGCAGGAAGTGGCGCGTAATGCCGAGCAAGCGAGCGAAGCGACGGTCGCCGCGGACCAGCAGGCTCGCGAAGGCGAAAAGGTGGTTGGCGAAGCCATCGCCCAGATCGAGCGCCTGTCCGACGCGGTGGGCAATTCCACCGAAGCCATGGGCCATCTCAAACGCGAAAGCGACAAGATCGGCAGCGTCCTGGACGTGATCAAGTCCGTGGCCCAGCAAACCAACCTGCTGGCTCTCAACGCGGCCATCGAGGCGGCTCGGGCCGGTGAAGCCGGGCGTGGTTTCGCAGTGGTGGCCGACGAAGTGCGTAGCCTGGCCCAGCGCACCCAGAAATCCACCGAAGAAATCGAGCAACTGGTCCTTGGCCTGCAGACCGGAACCGAACAGGTCGCGTCCAGCCTGGACAACAGTCGCAGCCTGACCGACAGCAGCGTCGAACTGACCCGCCGTGCCGGTAGCTCATTGGAAAACATCACCCGCACCGTCTCGGCGATCCAGTCGATGAACCAACAGATCGCCGCCGCGGCCGAGCAACAGAGCGCCGTGGCCGAAGAGATCAACCGCAGCGTCCTGAATGTTCGCGACGTGTCCGAACAGACAGCCGCTTCCAGTGAAGAAACCGCCGCTTCCAGCGCTGAACTGGCGCGGTTGGGGGTCCATTTGCAAACGCTGGTAGGACGCTTCAAGGTCTGACCAAAAGGGCGGGCATAAAAACACGAAAAAAACCCCACCGTGTCTATTTTCTACAGATCCCGCCCAAGCCGCCGATACAGTCCCCATAAAACCAAAATCAGCGCTCCAAGGGAGTATCAGCATGTTCCGGTGGCTTGCCCAGGGTCTGGGAAACGTAAGCGTTAATCGCAAACTCGGTGCAGGCTTCGGCCTGGTGCTGTTCCTCACCTTGATGATCGCGTTCACCGGTTGGTCCGGCCTGGGCAATGTCATCAGCCGGGGCGACAAGCTGGGGTTCATTGCCAGTCTTAATGACCTGAGCAAGGATCTGAACCTGGCCAGCATCGACTACAACACCACCCGAGGCGAGAAAGGGCCGCAACAGGTCAACGACCTGCTTGGCAAACTCGAAGCCGGGCTGAAAACCGCTCGCGAGTTGATTGAACAGCCAGCCGACGTTGCACTGATCGACCAGCAACTGGCCGCCGTCGCCGAATACAAAAGCGCCTTCGCCCAGATGACCCGCGCTACCGTCAATCGCGAGGACGCCCGCAGCAAGCTGGGCGCCAGCGCCGACAATGCTGTGGCCCGCGTCGCCGACGTTGAGAAAGCGCTGCTGCAAGCCGGCGATGTCAGCCCGTTCAATAGCGTGGTCACACTGAGCAAAGCGGTTCAACAAGCGCGTTATCAGGTTCGTGGCTACACCTATAGCGGCAAGAGCGAAGCCCAGCAACCGGCTATTGAAGCCATCGATAACGTTCTCAAACTGCTCGCACGTCTGCCGGATCAATTGCCTGCGGAACACGCAGCCAATCTGGAGCAGGCCAGCGACTCATTCAATCTCTATCGCGCCGCAGTTGCCCAGTTCCGTGACTCGCAGATCGACAACGCCGCCGCGCAGCAGCGCATGACTGAGCAAGGCCAAGTGCTGATCGATTCCAGCCAGAAGCTGACCGTGTCACAGACGGCCGTGCGCGACCACGACGTCGCCCAAGCCAAGATGCTGCTGATCGTGGCGGCCGTGCTGGCCTTGCTGTTCGGCGTGATCGCCGCCCTGTTCATCACCCGACAAATCGTTGGCCCACTGGGTCAAACCTTGAAGGTTGCCGAGCGCGTGGCCGCCGGCGACCTGACCCACAACCTCACCTCCGAGCGCCGCGACGAACTTGGCCAGCTGCAACGCGCCATGCAAAGCATGACCGTAGGCCTGCGGCAATTGATCGGTGGTATCAGCGAAGGCGTTACCCAGATCGCCAGCGCCGCTGAACAGCTCTCGACGGTGACCGAACAGACCAGCGCCGGGGTCAACAGCCAAAAGATCGAGACCGATCAGGTCGCCACCGCCATGCATGAAATGACCGCCACGGTGCAGGAAGTGGCGCGCAACGCCGAGGAAGCCTCCGAAGCCGCCGTCGCCGCCGACCAACAGGCCCGCGAAGGCGACAAAGTCGTCGGCGAAGCGATCGCCCAGATCGAGCGCCTGGCGCGGGAAGTCGGTAACTCCACCACCGCCATGGGCGATTTGAAGCGCGAAAGCGACAAGATCGGCAGTGTTCTGGACGTGATCAAGTCCGTGGCCCAGCAAACCAACCTGCTGGCCCTCAACGCCGCCATCGAAGCGGCCCGTGCCGGTGAAGCCGGACGGGGCTTCGCCGTGGTGGCCGATGAGGTCCGCAGCCTGGCCCAGCGCACTCAGAAGTCCACCGAAGAAATCGAAGAACTGATCGTCGGCCTGCAGACCGGTACTGAACAGGTCGCGACCATCATGGACAACAGCCGCAGCCTGACCGACAGCAGCGTCGAACTGACCCGCCGTGCCGGTGGGTCGCTGGAGAACATCACCCGTACGGTTTCGGCGATCCAGTCGATGAACCAGCAGATCGCGGCGGCGGCTGAGCAGCAGAGTGCGGTGGCTGAGGAGATCAACCGTAGCGTGCTGAATGTGCGTGATGTGTCGGAGCAGACGGCGTCGTCCAGCGAGGAGACTGCGGCCTCCAGTGCTGAACTGGCGCGGTTGGGGGTTCATTTACAGACGTTGGTGGGGCGGTTTCGGGTTTGATTCGGGTGTTGATGTTGTGTGTATATCCGTTATCTAGGTAATGACTACTTAGGGTTTCGCCCTTACGGCGAGTCACTTTCGAAAAGCCCGGAAGCCGGCCCAGTCGAAAGTAACCAAAGCGCCTCTGCCCCACCACTTGGCACCTCGCTTAGGCTCGGTGTGCCCTCACTCCGGCATTGCTCCGTGGGCCCGCCGCGAAGGCCCATCCATGGGCCAGCGCGGCTATCCCGGCATCCATGC
>NZ_JABWQW010000046.1:0-21868 GCF_014268645.1 Pseudomonas sp. SWRI154 | reverse complement strand
ATTGGTAGACACGCCAGCTTCAGGTGCTGGTGACCGCAAGGTCGTGGAAGTTCGAGTCTTCTTCTGGGCACCAATTCAAGCTTCAAGGTTTACACACCTTGAAGCTCACAAAAACCCGCGAAAGCGGGTTTTTGCGTTTCCGGGCTTAACGCCCCCTCCTGACAATCTGCCAGACAAACCAGACTCCCCACTTATCGTCAAGACGCACATGAGAAACAATATCGTTTATCATTGTTACAAGTTTTTGCTACACGACAGTGAGGAACCCCGCGAATGATGTTTCGAACCACCCTGCGCCGCGCCTTGACCTTCACCCTGCTCGGCCTGACCCTCGCCATGCCCCTCACCGAAGCCGCCAACAAAGTGGAGCTGACCCTCTACAACGGCCAACACAAAGAAGTCGGCGACGAACTGGCCAAGGCCTTCGAAGCCAAGACCGGTATCCACGTCAACGTGCGCAAGGGCAGCAGCAACCAGCTCGCCAGCCAAGTGGTCGAAGAAGGTGAGCGCTCCCCAGCCGATGTGATCTACACCGAAGAATCGCCGCCGCTGAACAAACTCGGCGAACAAGGCTTGTTGGCGAAGATCGACGACGCCACCCTCAACGTACTGCCCAAGGACTATGTGGCCCGCGATGGCGCCTGGATGGGCGTGACCGCCCGCGTGCGCGTGGTCGCCTACAACCCCAAGCTGATCGACGAAAAAGACCTGCCGAAAACCGTCCTCGATTTCGCTCAGCCGCAATGGCAGGGCAAGGTCGGCTTCGTCCCGACCAGCGGCGCGTTCCAGGAACAAGCCGTCGCCATTATCAAATTGCATGGCAAGGAAGCCGCCGAAGAATGGCTCACCGGGCTGCGCGCGTTCGGCAAGGTCTACAGCAACAACATGGTTGCCCTCAAGGCCGTGGAGAACGGCGAGGTGGCAACCGTGCTGGTGAACAATTACTACTGGTTCGCCCTGCGGCGGGAAAAAGGCCAGCTCGACTCCAAGCTGCACTATTTCACAGGCGGCGACGCCGGCGGCCTGGTCACCGTCTCCAGCGCAGCTGCGCTCAAATCCAGCAAACACCCCAAGGAAGCCCAACAATTGCTCGCCTACATGGCCAGTGAAGAAGGCCAGCGCGTGATCACCCAGACGTCCGCCGAATACCCGCTGCACAAGGGCATGACGTCGGATCGCGGCCTCAAGCCTTTCAACGAGCTCGAACCACCGAAAGTCACCCCGGCCGACCTCGGCAACGCCGAAGAGGCACTGGAGCTGGAACGTGAAGTCGGCCTGAACTGATGACGCCTTCGCTGACTGCCGGCAATTACGTTCCGCGGCGCAAGCGCCCGTCGATCGGGTTGCTGCTTCCCGTATTGCTGCTGGTGCTGTCGAGCGCTCTTCCGCTGCTGTACGTCACCGTAAAAGCCTGGCAAGCCGGCTGGGCCGAGGCGCTGCACCTGCTCTGGCGGCCTTACGTGTTCGGCCTGCTGCGCAATACCCTGGCCCTGATGACCGGCGTCACGCTGGCCTGCGGCATCATCGGCCTATCCCTGGCCTGGCTACTGGAGCGCAGTGACCTACGGGGCCGTCGGGTCTGGGGCGTCATTTTGTGCCTGCCGTTCGCGGTGCCGGCGTTTGTCAGCAGCTTCACCTGGGTCTCCCTGAGCGCCCAATTCGAAGGACTGGGCGGGGCGATCCTGGTGATGACCCTGTCCAAATACCCGCTGATCTTTCTTCCCGTGGCAGCAACCCTGCGCAACCTCGACCCGTCCCTCGAAGAGTCCGCGCGCACCTTGGGGCAGAATCGCTGGGGCGTGTTCTTTCGCGTCACCCTGCCGCTGCTCTGGCCTTCGCTGCTGGCCGGCTCATTGTTGATTGCCCTGCACATGCTGGTGGAGTTCGGCGCGCTGTCGATCATCGGCCTGCAAACCTTTACCACAGCGATTTATCAGCAATTCGAGCTGGAATTCAGTAATGCCAATGCCGCCATGCTGTCGGCCGTGTTGTTGGCGCTGTGCCTGGTCCTGTTGTGGCTGGAGTTGCGAGTGCGCGGCAGGGGCCGTCACGCGCGCACCGGACAAGGTGCGGCGCGACAGGCCGAGCAAGTGCGACTCGGCGCCTGGGCAGTACCCGGCCAGCTGTATTGCTTGGGATTGGCGGTCATTGGCAGCGGTATTCCGCTGGGGATGTTGGCGTACTGGCTGGCGGTGGGCACTTCCGCCGCATTTCCGGCGGGCGAAATCGGCGAGGCGCTGTTGTCATCCCTAGCGCTTTCACTTGGCGGCGCTGCGCTCTGCCTGATACTCGCGGTGCCGGTCGGCCTGCTGGTGGTACGTCATAAGGGTCGCCTGGCGCTATGGGCCGAACGCCTGCCCTACTTGTTGCACGCCCTGCCAGGGCTGGTGATCGCCCTGAGCCTGGTGTATTTCGCCCTGCATTATGTGCCGGCGCTGTACCAGACTTCAGGTCTGCTGCTGATTGCCTATGCGCTGCTATTCCTGCCGCTGGCCCAAGCGCCGGTGCGTACCGCGCTGAACAAGGCTGCGCCGCAACTGGAAGAGGCGGCGCGAACACTGGGAGCTTCGTCGTTCAGTGCATTCTGTCGGGTGACGCTGCCGATCATCTTCCCGGCGCTGGGCGCGGCGTTCGCACTGGTGTTCCTGGATGCGATGAAAGAGTTGACCGCCACGCTGCTGCTCAGCCCCACCGGGCTCAATACATTGGCAACAGCCGTATGGGCACATACCTCGAATGTGGAGTTCGCAGCAGCTGCGCCTTATGCGGCGCTATTGATCCTGGTGTCGGGGTTGCCGGTTTATCTACTGACGACGCGGATGTATTTGAGCCGCTGAAGCGGCCATCGCAGGCAAGCTCGCTCCACAGGATAACCCTGTGGGCGAGCTTGCCTGCGAAAGGCCAGCGCTGGCTTTTCGATCAAGCCCTGAACTGCCCCAGGCTCGCCTTCAATTGCTCCGCCAAACTGTCCAGCACCTTGCCGCTGGCAGTGGTCTCGACCACGGCCTGGGCGGCTTTTTCGGCCTGGACATGAATGGTTTCCACTCGACTGCGCACCGCTTGCGCGCCTTGGGCTTGATGCGCCGCTGCCTGGGTCGCCAGGCCGATGGCCGCATGGACCTGCTCGACGGAGGCCTGCACCGACTGCTGCAACCGCGCACTGTCACGCAGCACCAACAAACCCTCGCTGGCCTGACGCCCGGCCTGGCCAATCGCAGCCACTGCTTCACGCGCGCCCTGTTGCAAGGCGACGATATGGGCCTGAATGTCGCCGGTCGAACTCTGGGTCTTGCTCGCCAGCGCCCGCACCTCATCCGCCACCACCGCGAACCCACGCCCGGTTTCCCCGGCCCGCGCCGCCTCGATGGCGGCGTTCAAGGCCAACAGGTTGGTTTGCTCGGCGATACCATGAATCACCGTCAACACCACTTCGATCTGCTCGCTCTGCTGCGCCAGCCGCTCAATGACCTTCGCCCCGGTGTCGACCTGTCCGGCCAATGCCTCGATCAAACCACCCACCTTGGCCGACGTGCGGGTGTTTTCGTCGGTAGCCTTGCGAATCTCCACCACCTGCTGCAAGGCGGCCTGCATCGCCTGGCTTTCCGACTGCGCTTCGTCCGCCATTTGCGACAGCGCCCGCAAGCTCTCGGCCACTTCATCGCGCTGCATGCCGGCCGCCGCATCGGCACCGGAGTTGCGCAAGGTCATCGCGCCAATTTCCTGACCGGTCCGCTGGGCCACATCCCCGGCCTCGCGGACGATGGGCTGCAACTTATCCACAAAGCGGTTGACCGCCGAAGCCATGTCGCCGATTTCGTCCTTGCTGCTGATTTGCACGCGCTTGGTCAGGTCGCCCTCGCCCGCCGCCAAGTCGTTCATCGCCGCGATCAATAGCTTCAAGCGATTGACCACCCGGCGCCCCAGCACCACGGCCAGCAACACCAGAACGCCAAAGCCCACCAGCGCCAGGCCCAGGCCGATACGCCAGCGCAAGGTTCCTGCGGCCTCTTGCACGGTAGCGGCGGTGTTGGTCTGCATTTGCGTGGCGGTTGCCTGCGCCGAACCCAGGCGGCCGCGCATGGCGGCGGCGCTGTCGGCAGCGGCGCCCTTGAGGCTGTCGCCCACCAGTTGATCGCTGCTGGCGATCAAAGCAGCAAAGCGTTGGTCGAGAGCCTTCAGATCGGCCTCAACGGAGGCCGTCGACACCCCCATCAACACCTTGCCGATTTCCACGCCGTTGGGGTTGATCGAAGCTTCGAGGTAATACACGGAGGGATCGTTCTTCGCCGCGTCCAGCACTTTGTCCAGCGCGCGCTCGCCCTTGCCCTTTTCCAGCAAGGCCTTGTTGATCGGGTTCTCCCGGTTCAGGTAGCGCGTAAGGTGTTCACCGGCGGCGTCGTCATAAATGACAAACAGCACGTTGGGATTGCGCTGGGCCCGGCGGGCGAATTCAGAAAGGGTCGGCACGTCGCTGTCCCACATGGCGCGCGGAGCGACCGAAGCAAGAAGCTGCGCCATATCATTGGCGGATTCCTTGAGGCTTTTCTCCAGCGTCGTGCGCAGTTGCGCCTGCTCGTCCTTCAATCGCGTGGACAAACCGGCGGTAAGGCGTTGCCGGGTGCTGGTCGACAAACTGTCCAGGCTCGAGGTGACTTCACGCCCGGCCTGCTCCAGTTCACCAGACAACTTTTGACTGTCACCCCCCAGCCGAGCGTTTAGATCGGCCTCCAGCGCGGTGACCGTGCTTCGGGTCAGCGCAACGGCGACCAGCACTTGCACCAAAAGGGCGATACCGAGGGTAACGAACACCGGCCGCAGCAGACGGCTTTGTAACAGTGAGAGAACGGCCGACACAGGAGAATCCCTCTACTAACGCCATTAATTTGATAGCACTCGTATAGATGTGCTGGTAATGGAGTTGCATAGCAAGTGTCGTGCCGCACGGGTGGCAGAAACGACAAAGGACCCTAACGAGGGTCCTTTGTGTTTTACATCAACGGCTTATCAGCCGAATGGATGACGCAGAACGATGGTTTCGTTGCGGTCCGGCCCCGTCGAAATAATGTCGATCGGCGCACCGACCAATTCTTCGACACGCTTGATGTAGTTGCGAGCCGCTACAGGCAGCTCTTCCAAGGTCTTGGCGCCTACGGTCGATTCGGTCCAGCCTGGCATCTGCTCATACACCGGCTCAAGGCCGATGTAGCTGTCGGCATCGGTCGGTGCGTCGATGACCGCGCCGTCCTGGTTCTTGTAGCCCACGCAGATGTTGATGGTTTCCAGGCCGTCCAGTACGTCCAGCTTGGTCAGGCACAGGCCCGAGATGCTGTTGACGTCGATGGCGCGACGCAGGATGACGGCATCGAACCAGCCGCAACGACGGGCGCGACCGGTGGTAGCGCCGAACTCATGGCCGCGCTTGGCCAGGAAGGCACCGACATCGTCGAACAGCTCAGTCGGGAACGGACCCGAGCCGACGCGCGTGGTGTAGGCCTTTGTGATGCCCAGGATGTAGTCCAGGTACATCGGACCAAAACCCGAACCGGTGGCGATGCCGCCCGCGGTGGTGTTGGAGCTGGTGACGTACGGGTAGGTGCCGTGGTCGATGTCCAGCAACGAGCCTTGGGCGCCTTCGAACATGATGTCCTTGCCGGCGCGGCGCAGCTCGTGCAGCTCGGCGGTGACGTCGAGCATCATCGGCTTGAGCAGCTCGGCGTATTCCATGCATTCGTCCAGGGTCTTCTGGAAGTCGATGGCCGGCTCTTTGTAATAGTTGACCAGGACAAAGTTGTGGTAATCCAGCAACTCGCCCAGCTTGGCGGCGAAACGCTCGCGGTGGAACAGATCACCGATGCGCAGGCCGCGACGGGCGACCTTGTCTTCGTAGGCCGGGCCGATGCCGCGACCGGTAGTGCCGATCTTCAGCTCGCCACGGGCCTTTTCACGGGCCTGGTCCAGCGCAACGTGATAGGACAGGATCAGCGGGCAGGACGGGCTGATGCGCAGGCGCTCGCGCACCGGCACACCCTTCTCTTCCAGCTTGATGATTTCCCGCAGCAGGGCGTCGGGCGCAACCACCACGCCGTTGCCGATCAGGCACTGCACACCTTCGCGCAATACGCCCGACGGGATCAGGTGCAGGACGGTTTTTTCACCGTCGATCACCAAGGTGTGACCTGCGTTGTGGCCACCCTGGTAGCGCACTACGGCGGCAGCATGTTCGGTCAGCAGATCAACGATCTTGCCTTTGCCCTCATCACCCCACTGGGTGCCCAGGACTACGACATTCTTACCCATAACACTTGTCCTCATTCGCGCAAACTTGGTGCCGGCTAAAGGCCGGCAGGAAAACTCAAGAAGCCAGCGGCAATACTTGCCAAAGCCCGTTCTGCTGAATCAATTGCCGGTCGCAGTCCGCTTCACGGGCGGCGGCCAAAGGTTGCCCAGGCAATGCCTGGACAACGCGCTGACCCTCACTGCGCAACTGGCAGACCATCTGCCAGAGTGCCGCATCCGTACTGTCCGGCATCCAGATACCGCCAGACGGTAGCTCGATTTCAGCACGCCCCAGGGTCACCAGGGTTTTCAAATCAGTAGAGAAACCGGTCGCCGGACGGGCGCGACCAAAGTCGGCACCGATGTCGTCGTAGCGACCGCCCTGGGCGATGGACTGGCCAACACCCGGCACGAACACGGCGAACACCACGCCAGTGTGATAGTGATAACCGCGCAACTCACCCAGGTCGAAATACAGCGGCAACTCGGGGAAGCGCACCGACAAACGATCGGCAATCGCCAGCAGATCGTCCAGTGCCGCCAACACCGGCGCCGGCGCATGGGCCAAGCGCTCACGGGCCGCAACCAACACCTCACGGCCGCCACACAGATCCACCAACGCACGCAACATGCCGGACAACTCGGCCGGCAGGCCTTCGGTCAGGCTGACAACTTCGTCGATGGCCTTGCGCTGCAGCGCGTCGAACAACTGCTGTTCCACTTCGCCGGACAAACCGGCCGCACGGGCCAGGCCACGATAGATGCCGACATGCCCCAGGTCCATGTGGACATCCGGCACGTCAGCCAGTTGCAGCATAGCCAACATCAGGCTGATGACTTCTACGTCACTGCTCGGGCTGGCGTCGCCATACAGCTCGGCGCCCAGCTGGATCGGACTGCGCGAAGACGACAAGGCACGCGGCTGGGCATGCAAGACACTGCCGGCATAGCACAGCCGGCTGGGACCTTCGCGGCGCAGGGTGTGGGCGTCGATGCGTGCCACTTGCGGCGTGATGTCGGCACGAAAGCCCATCTGTCTACCCGACTGAGGATCGATAACCTTGAAGGTACGCAGGTCCAGGTCCTGGCCCGCGCCGGTCAGCAGGGATTCCAGGTACTCGATATGCGGGGTAACGACGAACTCGTAACCCCAGCTCTGGAACAGATCCAACACCTGCCGACGCGCAACTTCAATACGCGCAGCTTCCGGTGGCAGTACTTCTTCGATGCCATCTGGCAGCAGCCAGCGGTCTACCGTTGCCATTACGCCATTCCCCTATGGTCCGGGCGGCCAGCCTTCAGGCTGGCCTTGAGTGAAGCAGAAAATGCCGGCGCCATGCGAAGATCCGCAAACCACGCGCAAGGGCGACGTGACGAATGGCCCTGGATCGGCCTCGCCAAGCACTTTCCTCGAAAAACCTGTCGAGTAGTTCAACCCGACGCCTGCACCTATAACCACAATCAAACGTGCAGACGCAAAAAAGCCGGGAATTTCCCGGCTGCCGCATCATACACACGTTTTCCGAAAGGATCACCCCGCCCGACGTTTTAGCCGCCGGGCGGAGTGCTTCAGGTCAACGTCGCATCAAGGCTTGGACTTTTCCAGGTAGTGGAAGAAGTCGCTGCTTGGGTCGAGGACCAAGACGTCGGATTTGTTCGCGAAGCTTTCACGGTAGGCACGCAGGCTACGGTAGAACGCGTAGAACTCCTGATCCTGACCATAAGCCTTGGAGTAGATCGAAGCGGCCTGGGCATCACCATCACCACGGACCTCTTCCGATTCACGATAGGCTTCGGCCAGCAGCACGCGGCGTTGGCGATCGGCGTCGGCACGGATGCCTTCGGCCAACTCGTTACCCTTGGCGCGGTGCTCGCGAGCCTCACGCTCACGCTCGGTGCTCATCCGCTCGAACACGCTGCGGTTCACTTCCTTCGGCAGGTCAATGGCCTTGACCCGGACATCGACGACTTCGATACCCAGCTCTTTTTCCGCCATCGTGTTCAGCGAACGGGTGATGTCGGCCATGAGCGCATCACGCTCACCAGACACCACTTCGTGCAGGGTGCGCTTACCGAACTGGTCCCGCAGGCCCGATTCCAGACGACGTGACAGACGCTCGTCGGCGATCTGCTTGAGGCCGGAGGTCGCGGTGTAGAAACGCTCGGCATCCTTCACGCGCCACTTGGCGTAGGCGTCGACCATCACGGCCTTCTTTTCCAGCGTCAGGAAACGCTGCGTCGGTGCATCCAACGTCATCAGGCGAGCGTCGAACTTGCGCACCTTGTTGACGTACGGCACTTTCACATGCAGCCCCGGCTGGACATCAGCCTGGACCACGCGACCGAATTGCAGCAACACCGCCCGCTCGGTCTGAGCCACGATGTAGAAGCAGTTCCAGGCAGCGATCGCCACGACGACACCGACAATAAGGGCGATCAGCGATTTATTGCTCATCAGCGACTCTCCCTGGTACGTGCTTGCTGTTGCTGCAGATCCGCCGCCGCGCGGGCATTGGCTTCATTGCTGGCGGCTGCCGCGCTGGTCGGCGGCGTGCTGGTGTTGCGACCGCTCTCGACCATCTTGTCCAACGGCAGGTACAGCAGATTGCTCTGGCCGTTCTTGTTGCCCGTCACGAGGACCTTGCTGGTATTGCTGAAGACTTCCTGCATGGTGTCCAGGTACAGACGCTGGCGGGTGACTTCAGGGGCTTTGCGATACTCGGCTACCAGTTTGGTGAAGCGATCAGCCTCACCCTTGGCGCGGGAGACCACTTCGTCGCGATAACCGTTGGCATCCTCGATGATGCGCTGGGCCTGACCCCGGGCTTCCGGCACGACGCCGTTGGCATAGGTTTCAGCCTGGTTGCGCGAACGCTGCTCGTCTTCACGGGCACGGATCACGTCGTCGAAGGCTTCCTGGACTTCACGCGGTGCCGCTGCGCTCTGCACGTTGACCTGGGTAACGGTGATACCGGTGCGATAGGTGTCGAGGAAGCGCTGCAGGCGTTCCTTGATCTCGCTGGCCATCAGTTCACGACCTTCGGTCAGCACCTGGTCCATGGCGGTGGAACCCACCACATGGCGCAAGGCGCTTTCGGTCGCGTGCTGCAGGCTGATTTCCGGCTGGTCGACGTTCAGCACGAAGTCCTGCAGGTTGGTGATCTTGTACTGCACGGTCAGCGGCACTTCGACGATGTTCTCGTCTTCGGTCAGCATCTGGCCCTGCTTGGTGTAGGCACGCTCACGCGTGACGTTCTCCATGTACTTCTGATCGATCGGCGGAAAGTAGATGTTCAGGCCCGGGCCTACGGTTTCGTAGTACTTGCCGAAGCGCAGCACCACGGCCTGCTCCTGCTCGTCCACGACATAGACCGCGCTGTACAGCCAGACAGCCGCGAGTACGACAAGACCGATGCCGAGCAGGCCGAAACCTCCGCTCTTGCCCGGACGGCTGCCGCCATCGTCACCGCGTTTCTTACCACCACCGAACAAACCGTTCAGGCTTTCCTGCAGCTTGCGGAAGGCCTCGTCGAGATCCGGTGGTCCCTTGCGGTCGCCGTTGTTACGACGCTTGCCGCCCCAGGGATCCTGGTTATTCGAGTTGCCACCCGGCTCATTCCAAGCCATAGCGCTCTCCATCTGATAAAGCAAAGACGCACCCACGGCGCGCCGGCCAATGCTACAGAATGCCTGACACAGCTTTCTCAGGCTTTTATTGCAAAGTGTGTTGCTCGATGAATTCCATCGGTTGCAGCCCTTCACGACTGACCAACCGGTTCAGTTCCGCCCGAGGCAGGCGAACAGCCAGCAGGCAGACGCCATCTTCATCATGTTCTTCTTTCTGCACCGCGCCCAACTCGAAGAACTGGGCACGCAGCCGGGCAAAACGCTGCGGCAGCTTCAGGGTGCCGACGAACAAGTCATCGCCCAGCAGCTCCGCCACGGCCTGCTTGAGCAGGTCCAATCCACTGCCATCACGAGCTGACAGCCAGACCCGTTGCGGCTTGCCGTCGGCATCGCGCTGGATCTGCGGCTCCACGCCCTCGAGCAAATCGAGTTTGTTGTATACCTCGAGGATCGGCAAGTCCTGGGCCCCGATCTCACCCAGCACGACCATTACCTGCTCGATCTGCAGCATCCGGTCCGGCTCGGCGGCATCGATCACGTGCAGCAGCAGGTCGGAGTTGCTCGACTCTTCGAGCGTAGCCCGGAAAGCCTCGACGAGTTTATGCGGAAGGTGACGGATGAAGCCTACGGTGTCGGCCAGCACGATCGGCCCGAGGTCAGCCAGGTCGAGCCGGCGCAGGGTCGGGTCGAGCGTGGCGAACAACTGGTCGGCGGCGTAGACGTCGGATTGAGTGACGTTGTTGAACAAGGTCGATTTGCCGGCGTTGGTATAACCCACCAGTGAAACCGTCGGGATGTCCGCCCGCTTGCGGCCACGACGCGACTGCTCGCGCTGGCTGCGGACTTTTTCCAGCCGCCCCTTGATCTGGCGCAGGCGAACCCGCAACAGGCGCCGGTCGGTTTCCAGCTGGGTTTCACCCGGACCACGCAGGCCGATCCCGCCTTTTTGGCGTTCAAGGTGAGTCCAGCCGCGGACCAGCCGCGTACTCATGTGTTCAAGCTGGGCCAGTTCGACCTGGAGCTTGCCTTCATGGGTACGTGCGCGTTGGGCGAAGATGTCGAGAATCAGCCCTGTGCGGTCGATCACGCGGCACTCGAAGACACGTTCGAGGTTGCGCTCCTGACTGGGCGTGAGGATGTGATTGAAAATCACCAGATCGATGTGCTCGGCCTTGACCAGGTCGCGCAACTCCTCGACCTTGCCACTGCCGATCAGGAACTTGGCGGTTGGCCGATGACGCGGCACGTTGACAAACGCGACGGTCTCGGCGCCGGCCGAAATTGCCAATTCCTGAAACTCCTGCGGATCTTCGCGCGCCTCAGGGTCCTGTCCTTCCAAGTGAACGAGAATAGTCCGCTCACCACCACCGTGGCGCTCAAAGAACAAAGGAGGCTCCTATCAAGCGTTACCCGGTTCAGCGTCACCGCCTTCGGATTCGGTTGCGCTAGGCAGACGAATTGGACGAACCGGCACCACTGTCGAGATAGCGTGTTTGTAGACCATTTGGCTGACGGTGTTCTTCAGCAGGATGACGAACTGGTCGAAAGACTCGATCGTGCCTTGCAGTTTGATCCCGTTGACCAGATAGATGGACACCCCAACTTTTTCTTTACGTAAAGTGTTCAAGTAAGGGTCTTGTAGCGAATGCCCTTTTGACATGTGCCGCACTCCTTTAAGGATCAATTATAAAAATCGGAATCAGATGGCTTGGGCCGTCACACCCCCAAGGATAGACGGCAATTGCAAGGACTCAGCTCAATATGGAGATGGTCCCAAGGTATTTCAAGGCGCGTGGCAGATTGTCGCAATCAAGGCTGTCGAGCCAATGCAAGTCAGTCCAGCTGCGCAGCCAGGTGAACTGGCGCTTTGCCAATTGGCGCGTGGCGATAATCCCGCGTTCGCGCATCTCGGCTGACGTCAGCTTGCCGTCCAGGTAGTCCCAGACTTGTCGATAACCTACCGCACGTATAGACGGCAACCCGGCATGCAGGTCACTTCGCTCACGCAGGGCTACGACCTCGTCTATGAATCCCTGTTCCAACATTAATGTGAATCTTTGTTCAATTCGCCGATGCAGCACTTGCCGGTCCGCCGGAGCGATGGCCAGATTCGCGACAGTATAGGGCAATTGTTGCAGTCCCGAAGCGGCTGCTTCAGTACTTTGCGCAGATTGTCGCTGCCTGAGGGCCGTCATGCTTTGGCCGCTGACCCGATAAACCTCCAGGGCCCGGCTGAGCCGTTGCGGGTCATTGGGGTGAATACGCGCCGCCGACTGCGGGTCGATGACCGCCAATTGCTCATGAAGTGCTTGCCAGCCAAGGCGCGCGGCTTCTTCTTCGATCTGCGCGCGCACTTCGGGGTCGGCGGCCGGCATGTCCGCCAGCCCCTCGACCAAGGCCTTGTAATAAAGCATGGTGCCGCCCACCAGCAGCGGGATCTTCCCCCGGGCGGTGATCTCGGCCATGGCCTGGAGCGCGTCACGGCGAAAATCGGCTGCCGAATAAGCCTCGGCCGGGTCGAGGATGTCGATCAGGCGATGGGGAAATTCGGCCAGCAGTTCTTTTGACGGCTTGGCGGTGCCGATGTCCATGCCGCGGTACACCAGCGCCGAATCGACGCTGATCAACTCGCAGGGCAGGACTTTGGTCAGCTCAATGGCTAGGTCGGTCTTGCCAGCGGCCGTCGGCCCCATCAGGAAAATCGCAGGAGGGAGCTGGTTCATCAACGACCGCGCAGGAACAGTTTGTCCAGGTCGTCCAGGCCCAGTTGGGTCCAGGTCGGCCGGCCGTGGTTGCATTGGCCACTGCGTTCGGTGTTTTCCATGTCCCGCAACAGGCCGTTCATTTCCGGCAGGGCCAGGCGCCGATTGGCACGGATCGCGCCGTGACAGGCCATGGTGCCGAGCAGTTCATTCAGGTGCGCCTGGATCCGGTCACTGGTGCCGTACTCCATCAAGTCCGCCAGCACATCGCTGACCAGCCGATTGGCCTCGGCCTGTTTCAACAAGGCCGGGATCTGCCGGATCGCCAGGGTTTCCGGCCCCAGCCGCTGTAACTCAAAGCCCAGGCGCTGGAACCAGCTCACATGCTCTTCCGCACAATCAGCCTCGCGCTGGCTGACGGCGAGGGATTCGGGCACCAGCAGCGGCTGGCCACTCAACCCTTCGCTGGCCATGGCGATCTTCAGCCGTTCGTACATGATCCGCTCGTGGGCGGCGTGCATGTCCACCAGGACCAGGCCCTGGGCGTTTTCCGAGAGAATATAGATGCCCTTGAGCTGAGCCAGGGCATAACCCAGCGGCGGGATGTCGCCCTGGCCGTCGGGAAGTGCCGCCGCGCCGGTTTCCGGCAATGGCTTGAAGAATTCGCGATAGGCCGCCTGGGCCTCGGCTGCCGGCACGTTCGATTGCGGGCGCGGGGTGTATTGATACTGATAGCCGCTGCCGGCACCGTTGCCGGCCGTGTTGTAGCTCGGCTGAGGCTGGGGTTGCTCCAGCAAGGCATTGGCCGCCAGGCGCATTTCACCCTGGGGCCCGAATTCGCCGGCCTCCAGCCCCGTTGGCCGGACCATGCCCGCCACTGCCGCCGGAGCCGCGAGTTGATCTTCCGGACGCACGTCGCCCAGCGCCCGGTGCAAGGTGCCATAAAGGAAATCATGGACCATGCGCCCATCACGGAAACGCACTTCGTGCTTGGTCGGATGGACATTGACGTCCACCACCGAAGGGTCGACTTCGAAAAACAATACAAAAGTCGGATGCCGTCCGTTGAACAACACATCGCGATACGCCTGGCGCACGGCGTGGGCCACCAGTTTGTCGCGAACCGCACGACCGTTCACATAGAAATACTGCAAGTCCGCCTGGCTGCGGGAGAACGTCGGCAACCCGACCCAGCCCCACAGGTGCAGGCCATTGCGCTCCACCTCGATAGGCAATGCCTGTTCCAGGAAACCCGCACCGCACACCGCGCCGACACGTCGGGCGCGGGCCGCATCATCGTGAGCCTCGTGCAGGCTGAGGATGGTCTTGCCGTTGTGGCGCAGGTGGAACGCCACGTCAAAACGCGCCAGGGCCAGGCGTTTGATGACTTCCTGCAGGTGGTCGAATTCAGTCTTCTCGGCCTTGAGAAACTTGCGCCGGGCCGGGGTGTTGAAGAACAGGTCGCGCACTTCCACCGACGTGCCCACCGGATGGGCCGCGGGCTGGACGCGAGAGGCCATGTCGCGGCCTTCGGTCTCGACCTGCCAGGCCTGCTCGGCGTCGCGGGTGCGTGAGGTGAGGGTCAGGCGCGACACGGAGCTGATGGAGGCCAGGGCCTCGCCACGAAACCCCAGGCTCATGACCCGTTCCAAGTCTTCGAGGTCGCGAATCTTGCTGGTGGCGTGGCGGGCCAGGGCCAGCGGCAAATCGTCGGAAGGAATACCGCCACCGTCATCGCGTACACGCAACAACTTGACGCCGCCCTGCTCGACATCGACGTCGATGCGTTTGGCCCCGGAGTCGAGGCTGTTTTCCAGCAATTCCTTGATGACCGAGGCCGGGCGTTCGACCACCTCGCCGGCGGCGATCTGGTTCGCCAGCCGAGGGCTGAGCAGTTCGATGCGGGCGCTGCTGCCGATCACTTCGTCACTCATTGCTTGGCCGCCACTTCATTGCCCGGAATGGTCAGGGTCTGGCCGATCTTGAGCTCGTCACTCTTGAGATTGTTGGCGCTGCGCAAGGTGGCGGGCGACACCTGGTAACGCACGGCAATCATGGCCAGGGTTTCGCCAGGATTGACCCGGTGATCCCGCGGGCCTTGGGCGATCTTGCCGGAGTCGCGCAACCAGGCGATGTAGGTGCCCGGCGGCGGATTCTGCTGGAAGAACTGCCGCACGCCACTGCTGATGGATCGGGCCAGGGCCTGCTGATGGCTCGCGGACGACAGTTTCGAGGCTTCGTTGGCGTTGGAGATGAACCCGGTCTCCACCAGGATCGACGGGATGTCCGGCGACTTGAGCACCATGAACCCGGCCTGTTCGACGCGCTGCTTGTGCAGCGGCGTGACGCGTCCAATATTGCTCAGGACCTTCTGGCCGACGTTCAGGCTGGAGGTCAACGAGGCGGTCATCGACAAGTCCAGCAACACACCCGCGAGCATCCGGTCCTTGTCGTCGAGGCTGACATTGCCCGCACCGCCAATCAGGTCGGAGCGGTTTTCACTGTCGGCCAGCCAGCGAGCAGTCTCGGAGGTAGCGCCGCGGTCGGACAGGGCAAACACCGAGGCCCCGAATGCCGCGGTCGAAGGTGCGGCGTCAGCGTGAATCGAGACAAACAGGTCGGCGCCTTTCTTGCGGGCGATTTCCGTGCGGCCGCGCAACGGGATGAAATAATCGCCAGTGCGGGTCAGTTCGGCGCGGAAGCCTTTCATGCCGTTGACCTGGCGCTGCAATTCGCGAGCGATCGAGAGCACCACGTCTTTTTCACGCTGCCCACGCGAACCCGAGGCGCCCGGGTCCTCGCCACCGTGGCCGGCGTCGATCACGACAATGATGTCGCGCTTGCCAGCGGGCGCTGGCGGGAGCTTGAGCGCAGGTTCGGTCGGAGTCACCGGCACCGCCGGCACCGTGGCAACCTTGGTCGGCGGCGGTGGCGGCGGGTCGGCATCGGCCGGGTTGTCGAACAGGTCCACCACCAGCCGGTTGCCGTACTGGGCGTTGGGGGCCAGGGTGAAGCTCTTCGGAGTCACGGCTTTTTTCAGGTCGATGACCACCCGCAGGTCGGTCGGCGTACGCTGGGCCGAGCGCATCGCGGTAATCGGTGTGTTGGAGGTGGGCACGTTCAACGGCGCGCCGAGGGACGCACCATTGATGTCGATCACCAGGCGATCCGGGGCCGTGAGGGTAAAGACGCTGTGCTGCACCGGGCCTGTCAGGTCGAACACCAGCCTTGTATTGTCCGGCGCCCGCCAGAGGCGAACGCTGTTGACCTTTGTCTCAGCCACAGCATCGACGGCCAGTGCCGTAAGCAACAGTCCTACGACAGCAACCACCGCGCGAAAGCGCATACCAAACCCCATCATCAATTAATTTTCCAATGCCAAAGCGGCACACCACGACTCGCCACGCGAGCCCTGCGGAGACAGTTTCAACAAACGCCCGCCATTCTGCGCGCCAATGGTAATGGTCAGGTCGGGCTTTGGCAAAAAGCCTGCACCTTTCTGGGGCCATTCGATCAGGCATAAGGCGTCGTCTTCGAAATAATCACGGATACCGAGGAACTCCAATTCTTCGGGGTCCACCAGCCGGTACAGGTCGAAATGGAACGCGCGGATGTCACCGATTTCGTAGGGTTCGACCAAGGTAAACGTCGGGCTCTTGACTGACCCGACGTGACCGAGACCGCGGATAATGCCACGGGACAAAGTGGTTTTCCCCGCGCCGAGATCCCCTTCGAGAAAGATCAGGCCATGGCCGGCGGTGATCTGCGCGATGCGGGCGCCAAATTGTGTCATGGCATGTTCGTCCGCCACGTACAGGGTTACTTCAGACACGGTGAATGCTCCTCCAACAACTGACGAATGACCGGAATCAGGTCGGTGGCCACCAATCCCCGTCCCAGTTGACCGGCTTGCGCGCCAGCATTGGCGTGCAACCAGACTGCCAGGCAGGCCGCGTCGAAGCCTTCCAGACCCTGGGCCAGCAAGGCGCCGACCACGCCGGCCAATACATCTCCCAGGCCAGCCGTGGCCATGGCCGGATGACCCTGGCGGCAAACGGCCAGGCGGCCGTCCGGACTTGCAATCAGGCTGCCGGCGCCCTTGAGGATCACGGTGGCTGTATATTTTTTGCTCAACGCATGGGCGGCGGCCGAACGATCGGCCTGCACCTGGACAGTGGAGATTCCCAGCAATCGCGCGGCCTCGCCCGGGTGCGGGGTGATGACGCACTGCTCGGGCAGGCTGACCGCGCCGCTGCTCAACAGGTTCAGCGCATCGGCGTCCCACACTTGCGGCAACGGCGCGTTGGCCGCCGCCGACAACAGACTACGGCCCCAGGCGGCCTGGCCCAGGCCCGGCCCGACCACCAGCACGCTGGCCTGCTTGAGCAAGCCCATCAATTGGTTCGCCGAATGGGTGCCTTGCACCATGACTTCCGGCAAACGCGCCAGGACGCAGGTCACATGCTCGCTGCGCGTCGACATGGAAATCATTCCCGCGCCGCAGCGCAGGGCGCTTTCGGCGCTCATCTGGATCGCGCCGCCGAAGCCCCGGTCGCCGCCGATCAACAACACATGACCGAACTTGCCTTTGTGGGATGTGGGCGCGCGAGGCGTCAGACGTGGCAGATTGCGCGGCAGGAGCAATCGAGCATTGGCCGGCGCCAATTCAACGATGTCCGGGTCCGCGTGCAAATCATTGAAAAACAATTCACCGACCCGGTCCGCCGCATCCCCCGTGAACAGGCCAAGCTTCAGGCCGATGAAAGTCACGGTCAGGTCAGCTGTCACCGCAGTGCCCAGCACTCGACCGGTATCGGCACACAATCCCGAGGGGATATCCACAGCGGCGACAGGCAGGCCACTGACATTGATGGTATCGATGGCCCGCACATAAGGCTCGCGCACATCGCCACTCAGCCCCGTGCCGAGCAGTGCGTCGAGCAATACACCGCGCAACTCGCATTCGTCCGTCCAGGGCTCTACTGGCACACCAACCGCCACGGCTTCGGCATGGGCATTGGCCGCATCACCGAGCAAACGCCGGGGCTCGCCCACCGCCAGCACTCGGACCGACCAGCCGGCGCGCCGGGCCAGGGTCGCGACCAGGTAGCCATCGCCGGCGTTGTTGCCATGGCCGGCCAGCACGGTCAGCTCGCTGGCTTCAGGCCAGCGCCGGACAATGGCTCGCCAGGTGGCGCGGGCGGCGCGCTGCATCAATTCGAAGCCGCTGGTGCCCGCCGCGATCAGCTGTGCGTCGAGGGACCGGACCTGCGCGGCACTGTACAGCGCGTCGGGAAAATCATCTTTAGTCTGCGGCATGCGTCTTCGGGCTCCGATGTCTGGCAGAATTATACGCATCTCAGCTCCGGTTTCTCTCGCCTCATGCCTGCCATTCCCACCGATCTTGCCACTCTCGCCCAATCCATCAAGGACTGGGGCCGCGAGCTGGGTTTCCAGCAGGTCGGCATCAGCGGCCTGGACCTCGCCGAGCATGAACAGCACCTGCAACGCTGGCTGGAGGCCGGTTACCACGGCGAAATGGACTATATGGGCGCCCACGGCAGCAAGCGCTCGCATCCAGAAGAGTTGGTGCCCGGCACCTTGCGCGTGGTGTCCCTGCGCATGGATTACCTGCCAGGCGACACGCAAATGGCGCAACGGCTTGCCCAACCGGAAAAAGCCTACGTCTCGCGTTATGCGTTGGGCCGCGATTACCACAAATTGATCCGTAAACGCGTGCAGCAACTGGCGGAAAAAATCCAGGCGGCCATTGGCCCCTTTGGCTATCGCGCGTTCGTCGATAGCGCGCCGGTGCTGGAAAAAGCCATCGCCGAACAGGCCGGGCTGGGCTGGATCGGCAAGAACACCTTAGTGCTGAACCGCAAGGCCGGCAGCTATTTCTTCCTGAGCGAACTGTTCGTCGATCTTCCGCTGCCGGTAGACCCGCCCCATGCCAGCGAACATTGCGGAAAATGTACCGCCTGCCTGGATATCTGTCCTACCAACGCATTCGTCGGCCCCTACGTACTGGATGCACGGCGGTGCATTTCCTACCTCACTATCGAGCTGAAAGATGCCATTCCGGAGGACCTGCGGCCATTGATCGGCAATCGGGTGTTCGGCTGTGACGACTGCCAGATCGTCTGCCCGTGGAACCGCTTCGCCCGGCCGTCGGGGGAAGGCGACTTCAAGCCCCGCCACAACCTCGACAATGCTGAACTGGCCGAATTGTTCATGTGGGATGAGGACAAATTCCTCAGCAGCACCGAGGGTTCGCCGCTACGCCGCGCCGGTTACGAACGCTGGCTGCGCAACCTGGCGGTGGGGCTCGGGAACGCGCCTACGACGATACCGGTAATGGAAGCGTTAAAGGCGCGACGGGACTATCCGTCAGCCTTGGTGCAGGAACATGTGGAATGGGCGTTGCGCCAGCACGCCGAGCGTCAGACTTCGTCGTTATAGACAAACTTGGGCATTTCCCAGTGGAAGCGGATTGCCAGGAGCCGCAGCAGGAAACCGCCAAACAGCGTGATGAGGATCGACTGTTCGCTGGGCAGCTGCAGGAAGACGCATAACAGATAGCACCACGCGGCAGCAAACGAGACGCTGGCATAAAGCTCACGGCGGAAGATCAGCGGGATATCGTTGCAGAAGATGTCCCGGAGGATGCCGCCGAACACCCCTGTTATTACGCCGCTGACCGACGCCACCAACATGCCGTGCCCCATCTCCAGTGCGGTCATGCAGCCAATCAAGGTGAACGCCACCAGGCCCACGGCGTCGAGCACCAGGAACAGCGAGCGCAAGTGACGCATCCAGCGTGCCAGGAATACCGTCAGCATGGCCGCCGCAGTGGTCAGCACCAGGTATTCCGGATGCTTGACCCAGGTCAGCGGGTAGTGCCCCAGCAGAACGTCGCGCACCGAGCCGCCACCCAGCGCCGTGATGCAGGCGATCAGCACCACGCCGAACCAGTCCATGCCCCGTCGCCCGGCGGACAGCGCGCCGGTCATGGCTTCGGCGGTGATGGCGATCAGATACAGCATCAGCAGCATGATGGCGGTCCTTGCAGGAAGGCGCGCAGTCTAGCCAGTTTGGGCTGGCACCAAAAGAGGGCAAGGCGTCGCTCAACGGCTAAGCCCCCCTTGTGGCGAGGGAGCTTGCTCCCGCTCGGCTGCGCAGCAGTCGCAAACCAGACGATTGAGTCTTCCTGGAAAACTGTTGGGGCCTGCTTCGCAGGCCAGCGGGAGCAAGCTCCCTCGCCACAAGAGCGCCGTGCGTTTCAATCAGAACTTGATGAAATGCTTGCGGTAATGCTGCAACTCGGCGATGGACTCGCGAATGTCATCCAGGGCCAGGTGCGTGCTGCCTTTCTGGAAGCTGTCGCGAACTTCGGGGGCCCAGCGGGCGGCGAGCTCCTTGAGGGTCGAGACGTCCAGGTTGCGATAGTGGAAATAGCTTTCCAACGATTTCATGTGGGTATACAGGAAGCGCCGGTCCTGGCAGATGCTGTTGCCGCAGATCGGCGATTTGCCCCTCGGCACCCATTGCTCGAGGAAGGCGATGGTCTGGGCTTCCGCCTCGGCCATGCTGATCTTGCTGTCGCGCACCCGCTGGGTCAGGCCCGAGCCACCGTGCTGGCGAGTGTTCCACTCGTCCATGCCGGCCAGGATCTCGTCGCTGTGATGGATAGCGATTACCGGCCCCTCGGCCAGGGTGTTCAGATCGCTGTCGGTGACGATGGTGGCCATCTCGATGATGACGTCGGTGTCGGGGTTCAGACCGGTCATTTCCAGGTCGATCCAGATGAGGTTTTGCGGGTTTTGCATGGGAAAGCTCCTCGGCGTAGCTGCGCAGTTTAGCCTAGGCAGCCTCCGGGGCGTGCTAAACTCGCCGCCGTTTTACCCTATTCGCTGCATTTCTTCATACGGAACACCCATGGCCAAACGCCAACTCAATCGTCGTCAGAACTGGCGCATCGAAAAGATCCAGGGCGAGCGCGCCGCCCGCGCCGCCAAACGCGAGTCCAGCGCTGTCGAAGCCTTGGAAGGCGGTGACCTGGGCCCGGAACAGACCGGGCTGGTGATCGCTCACTTCGGTGTGCAGGTCGAGGTCGAGGCCAAGGAAGGCGAACTGGCCGGCCAGGTTTTCCGTTGCCACCTTCGAGCCAACCTGCCAGCGCTGGTGACCGGCGACCAGGTCGTCTGGCGCGCGGGCAACCAGGGCATCGGCGTGATCGTCGCGCAATTGCCACGCCATACCGAGCTGTGCCGTCCGGACAGCCGAGGCCAACTCAAGCCCGTGGCCGCCAACGTCGACATGATCGTGATCGTGTTCGCCCCGCTGCCCGAGCCCCATGCCAACCTGATCGACCGCTACCTGGTGGCAGCGGAACACGCCGGCATCCGTCCGTTGTTGCTGCTCAACAAGTTCGACCTGATCGACGAACACAACGCCACGGCGCTGAACGCCCTGCTGTCGGTCTATCGGGATCTGGGTTATCCGGTGCTGGAAGTCTCGGCCCACCACGGCAATGGCATGGAGCAGTTGCAACAGCAGTTGGACGGGCGCATCAGCGTGTTCGTCGGCCAGTCCGGCGTCGGCAAGTCTTCGCTGGTCAACAGCCTGCTACCGGAAGTCGAGACCCGCGTCGGGCCATTGTCCGAATTGTCTGGCCAGGGCACCCACACCACCACCACCGCGCGGCTGTTCCATTTCCCCGGTGGCGGTGAACTGATCGACTCGCCAGGTATCCGCGAATTCGGCCTGGGGCATGTCAGCCGGGCCGATGTCGAGGCCGGGTTCATCGAGTTCAACGAACTGATCGGTACCTGTCGCTTTCGTGATTGCAAGCACGACCGCGAGCCCGGTTGCGCCCTGCTAAAGGCATTGGAAGAAGGTCGCGTGCATCAGCAACGGATGAACAGCTACCGCTCGATCATCGCCAGCCTGCCGGAAAGCAGTTACTGAACGGCACGCAATATCAGGCCGATCACTCTTGTGGCGAGGGAGCTTGCTCCCGCTGGACTGCGAAGCAGGCCCCAACAGTCTCCAGCCAGACCGAGTTGTCCGGCCTTGCGACTGCTGCGCAGCCGAGCGGGAGCAAGCTCCCTCGCCACAAAGGCAAGCAAGCCTCAAGTGAACAGTAGCCCATAAAAAAGCCGACGATGAACAGACTGTGTGAAAACCTAGCAATCTGTTGGTCGGTTGAAGAAAATGCCCGTATCGCAAGATACGGGCATTTTTCTTATGCGCTATATCCA
>NZ_JABWQW010000045.1:0-25491 GCF_014268645.1 Pseudomonas sp. SWRI154 | reverse complement strand
CCCCAAAACAGACTGACGCATTCTCCAGATAAACCGCATGAGCCGGTCTACGACGGCTGCGCCGCCGAGCGGGAGCAAGCTCCCTCGCCACATCGTCACCCCCGCAAAAACGCCCGGTGCAACTCATCCAGCGTCTGGAAATGATGCACCGGGTTTTCAGCGCTCAGCTCTTCGAAACTGCCAAACCCATACCCCACCGCTGCCGCGTCCAGGCCGTTGCTGCGGGCGCCGATCAGGTCGTGCTTGCGGTCGCCGATCATCAGGGTGTTGCTCGGATCGAGGTTTTCTTCGGCCATCAGGTGAGCAATAAGCTCGACTTTATGGGTGCGGGTGCCGTCCAGTTCGCTGCCGTAGATCACCTTGAAGTGTCGGGCGAAGTCGAAATGACGGGCGATTTCCCGGGCGAAGACCCAGGGTTTGGACGTGGCGATGTACAGCTGCCGGCCCTGGCCGCCGAGGGTTTCCAGCAGGGGCAGCACTCCATCGAAGACGCGGTTCTCGTAAAGGCCGGTGACCTTGAAGCGTTCGCGATAGAAGTTCACCGCTTCCCAGGCCTTCGCTTCGTCGAAGTCATAAAACTGCATGAACGCTTGCAACAGCGGCGGGCCAATGAAGTGTTCGAGGCGGGTCAGGTCGGGTTCATCGATACCCAGTTTGCTCAAGGCGAACTGGATCGAACGAGTGATGCCTTCCCGTGGGTCGGTGAGGGTGCCGTCGAGGTCGAACAGTACGGTTTGGTAGTGCATGAAAAATCCTCGGCTATGGCGGGACGGGTCAGGGCCGGTCGTAGCCTTCGGCCAGATGCAGATCCTTGAGTTTTACGTAATTCGCCGCGCTGTAGGTGAAAAAAGCCCGCTCCTTATCGGTCAGCGGCCGGACCTGCTTCACCGGGCTGCCGACATAAAGGAAGCCGCTTTCCAGGCGTTTGCCCGGCGGCACGAGGCTGCCGGCGCCGATGATCACGTCATCCTCGACCACGGCGCCGTCCATGACGATGCTGCCCATGCCGATCAGGATCCGGCTGCCGACGGAGCAGCCATGGAGCATGACCTTGTGGGCGATGGTCACGTCGTCGCCAATCAGCAACGGGAATCCATCGGGGTTGAACGGACCGGCGTGAGTGATGTGCAGCACGCAGCCGTCCTGGACACTGGTGCGGGCGCCGATGCGGATGCGGTGCATGTCGCCGCGAATGACCGTCAGCGGCCAGACGGAGCTGTCTTCGCCGATTTCGACGTCGCCGATCACCACCGCGGTGCTGTCGACAAAAGCCCCACGGGCAAGCCGCGGACTGTGGTTCTGGTAGGTGCGAAGGGTCACGATAGGCTCTCTCTTATCCGGTGATAGGCGCTGCTAGCTGCGGTGAACGTCGATTGTAATTAAGATGGGCGCATGTTTCTCCAGCCAAGGTGTCAACCGTGAGCGTGAACAACCCTCTTTTGCAGCCCTACGACCTGCCGCCATTCTCGGCGATCCGTGCCGAACACGTGCAACCGGCCATCGAGCAGATTCTGGCTGACAACCGTGCCGCCATCGCCGAAATCCTCAAGACCCAAGTCCAGCAGCCTACCTGGGCCGGCCTGGTATTGGCGATGGACGAGCTCAATGATCGCCTGGGCGCTGCCTGGAGCCCGGTCAGTCACCTGAACGCCGTGCGTAACAGCCCGGAACTGCGCGAAGCCTATGAGGCTTGCCTGCCGGCGCTGAGTGCCTATTCCACCGAGCTGGGCCAGAACCGCGAACTGTTCCAGGCCTTCGAAGCTCTGGCGAACAGCCCCGAGGCGGCCGGTTTCGATGTGGCGCAGAAAACCATCCTGGAACATTCCCTGCGCGACTTCCGCCTGTCGGGTATCGACCTGCCGCCCGAGCAGCAGAAACGCTACGCCGAGGTGCAGAGCAAACTGTCCGAGCTGGGCAGCCGCTTTTCCAACCAACTGTTGGACGCGACCCAGGCCTGGACCAAGCACGTCACAGACGAAGCCGCCCTTGCCGGCCTGACCGACTCGGCCAAGGCGCAAATGGCCGCCGCTGCCCAGGCCAAGGAACTGGACGGTTGGCTGATCAACCTGGAATTCCCCAGCTATTACGCGGTGATGACCTACGCCGAAGACCGCGCCCTGCGCGAAGAAATCTACGCCGCCTATTGCACCCGTGCCTCGGACCAAGGCCCGAACGCCGGCCAGAACGACAACGGCCCGGTGATGGAGCAGATCCTCGACCTGCGCCAGGAACTGGCCAAGCTGCTGGGTTTTGCCAACTTCGCAGAGCTGAGCCTGGCGACCAAGATGGCCGAGTCCAGCGATCAGGTCCTCAGTTTCCTGCGCGACCTGGCCAAGCGCAGCAAACCGTTCGCCGCCCAGGACCTGGAACAACTGAAAGCCTTCGCCGCCGAACAGGGCTGCGCCGATCTGCAAAGCTGGGACAGCGGTTTCTACGGTGAAAAACTCCGCCAGCAGCGTTACAGCGTCGCCCAGGAAGCCCTGCGCGCCTACTTTCCGATCGATAAGGTGTTGAGCGGCCTGTTCGCCATCGTCCAGCGTCTCTATGGCATCGAGATCGCCGAGCTGAAAGGCTTCGACAGCTGGCACCCGGACGTGCGCCTGTTCGAAATCAAGGAGAACGGTCAGCACGTCGGCCGCTTCTTCTTCGACCTCTACGCCCGCGCCAACAAGCGTGGCGGTGCCTGGATGGACGGTGCCCGCGACCGTCGGCGCACCTTCGACGGCGTGCTGCAAAGCCCGGTCGCCAACCTGGTGTGCAACTTCACCCCGGCCGACAGCGGCAAGCCAGCGCTGCTGACCCACGATGAAGTCACCACGCTGTTCCACGAATTCGGCCATGGCCTGCACCACCTGCTGACCCGCGTCGAACATGCCGGCGTGTCCGGCATCAACGGCGTGGCCTGGGACGCCGTCGAGCTGCCGAGCCAGTTCATGGAGAACTGGTGCTGGGAGCCCGAAGGTTTGGCGCTGATCTCCGGCCACTACGAAACCGGCGAGCCGCTGCCCCAGGACCTGCTGGAGAAAATGCTCGCGGCGAAAAACTTCCAATCGGGCCTGATGATGGTCCGCCAGCTGGAGTTCTCGCTGTTCGACTTCGAATTGCACGCCACCCACGGCGATGGCCGCAGCGTGCTGCAAGTGCTCGAAGGCGTGCGTGACGAGGTGTCGGTCATGCGTCCACCGGCCTACAACCGCTTCCCCAACAGCTTTGCCCACATCTTCGCCGGCGGCTACGCGGCGGGTTATTACAGCTACAAGTGGGCAGAAGTCCTGTCGGCCGATGCCTTCTCCAAATTCGAAGAAGACGGCGTGCTCAACGCCGACACCGGTCGCGCCTTCCGCGAGGCGATCCTGGCGCGCGGCGGCTCCCAGGAACCGATGGTGCTGTTCGTCGACTTCCGTGGCCGCGAGCCATCGATTGACGCACTCTTGCGCCATAGCGGCCTGAGTGAGGACGCGGCAGCATGAGCGAGGGGCCTGTGATTACCAAACGACGCTTCATCGCCGGGGCGGTCTGCCCGGCGTGCAGTGAGCCGGACAAGTTGATGATGTGGAACGAAGACGGCGTGCCGCATCGCGAATGCGTGGCATGCGGTTATTCCGACACGCTCAACGAGCAAGGCTTGTCGGTGCCCAAGGAATTGGGCACTCGGGTCAACACATCGGCGCTGAAGGCGCCTGACGTGAAGGTCCAGGCGGTACAGTTCTTCCCCAACCCCAAGTTGAAGAAAAAAACCGACTGAAATTTTCGGCATCACCTTCCGGGCCTCACGGCCCGGAAGCGATACATATATACCGCCGCGTCAAACCCTTCCTCTTCAGACTGGTCCGACACGTTCAGACTGACAGGAAGTCTCCATGCACCCCACCGAAAACCCGCTGTTACAGCGCTATGACCTGCCGCCTTTTTCCAGGATTCAAGCCGAACACTTTTCCCCGGCCCTCGATCAGATAATCAACGAGAGCCGCGCCAAAGTCGCCGAGATCATCAGGACCCAGGCGCCCTTTCCCACCTGGGACGATTTGGTGCTGGCCATGGATGAAATTCATGCGCGCCTCAAGGGGTTTGGCTATGTGCTGGAGCGCCTGGCTTCCACCAGGACCGGAGACGCCTGGGAACAGGTTTCGCTCGATTGCGAAGAGCCGCTACGGGATTTCCAGCGTTCACTGATACAACATCCCCAGTTGTTCCAACTTTACCAGCGCTTGGCGGACAGTCAGGTTGCTATGCACTTCTCTGCGGCAAGAAAAAGAACACTGAAAAAAATCCTCTCACGGTTCTACCAAAACGGGATAGCTTCTCCCTCGCAAGAAAAATTCGAGAATCTGACGCTTCGTATCCGAGGCGCCCGGATGTTGTTCCTGGAGCACTTGCAGGAGGCCAACAAAGCCTGGAGTAAAACGTTCGATAATGAGGAACAACTGAAAGGCTTGCCGTCTTCCTTCAAGCAGCGCATGGCCGATCAGGCGCTTGAACAGGGTCGCACGGGATGGTTGCTGAGACTCAACGACGAATCGTTTCGCATTGTCACCCGCTATGCTGACAACTCTGCGCTGCGCAAGCAGATGTACGTCGCCTACAGCACCCGCGCATCGGACCAAGGACCCAATGCCGGCGTGTTCGACAACGGCGAAGTACTTCGCCAATTAGTCAGTGATCGTCATCAGCTAGCAGTCTTGTTGGGCTATGCGAACTTCGCTGAAATGGCGATCGAGCCGGAGCAGGCGCAATCGCCGGAACAGGTCGTGTCGTTCCTGGAGGGCGTACTCGAACAGCAACAAGCTACGTTTCTCCAAGACGCTGGACAATTGGAGAAATTCGCCGCACAGCAAGGCTCCAGCAAGCTCCAGTTCTGGAACTATCAATACCTCGCCGAACAACTACGCCAGCAAATGGCAGGCGTTTCGGAGCAAACAGTCAGCGCTTGGTTTGAACTGGAATCGACGTTTTCACAACTGCTACTGATCGCAAAGGATCTGTTTGGCGTCGATATCCTCGAGCGCCAAGACGCGACGACCTGGCATCCGCAGGTGCGTCTTTTTGAAGTTCGCGAACGGGGCGAGACCCTTGGTTATATTTATTTCGATCCGTTTGAAAAGGCGGGAGAGGACGGCTTTCCCCACACCAGCACCCTGCAGAATCGGCGCATCACCGCCGAAGGTCGGCCTCGATATCCCATTGCCACATTGCACGCCTGGTTGCCGCAAAGCCCAGGGGCGAGTCCTGTATTACTGGATCATAGGCAACTACGGGTGCTGTTTCACGAGCTTGGCCATTGCCTGCACCACGTATTGACCCGGGCGGAATATCACGACGTTTCGGGTATCTCCGAGCTTTCTCGGGATACCGCCGAGTTTGCCGGGGTATTGTTCGAGCGATGGTGCCTCTCGAAACAGTTCCTGGTCCGTGTAGCCAAGCATCACCGTACCGGGACGCCCATCCCGGACAAGATTGCCGATCAATTGCTGATCTATCTCAAAACCCAGACCAGTTGGAACACTGCCGATTCCTTGCGCGATGCGCTATTCGACATCGAGCTGCACCGCAGCCATGGGGACGGACGTACGGCCCAGCAAATATTCGATCGCATCAGCATGCAAGTCGCGCACCTGCCCCAATTCACGAACCAACGCTGGCCCAATGGCCTGGACTATATGGTCACCGGCTATGCGGCCAGGATTTATTCCTACTTATGGGCCAACAAAGCTGCGGATATTGTCTTCCAAAGAGTCGAGCGTGACGGACTATTCAATCGTAAGACCGGCCAGGCGTTGCGCGAAACGCTATTCGAGCCGGGCGATTCACGGCCGCTGTCTGAATCGATCCAGGCATTTTTAGGGCCTTGAACGATCATCGCTCGGGCAGCACCGCCCGAGGGTCGAGGTGGTGTGCGGTGGTCGTTGAGTTCACCCAGCTTTTCAACGAGCAGAGCGCGAAGACGCTGGTGCTGCAATCGCCGTTCTTCAAGGCGAGACGAAGCTTATCCACATCAGCCTGCATCACATACCGAACGCCATCCTTGAAGTGGTGGCTGTCGCCGAATCCGCCTTCGGTCATTTCGTCCAAGGCGTCCTCCTTGCCCCAGCCCTGGACGACCACCCTGTACATGGCGGCCACCAGTCCAGTGCGGTCCGAGCCGTGCTTGCAATGCATCAGCACCGGGCCGTTGGCCTCGGCGGCCTGGACGGCGCGCAAGGCGTTGAGGATGTCGCTGTCGTCGACGTGATTGGTGCGATAAGGCAACTGCACCTGCCGGATGCCGGGGGTCGACAACCAGCTGGCATCCGAGTCGGGCAGGAATGTGATAACGGTGCCGATATTGAGTTTCGCCAGCAAGGGCAACGCAGCGCCGTCCGGCAAGGCGCTGCGATAAAGCGTGGGCGACATCTGGAACAGGTGGTAGCGCTCGGCCACTGGCTGGGCCCATTCATCGGGTCTCTGCGCACCATCGGCGGCTTGCGCCGCAGCGTCAGCCACCGCAAGCAAGGCCAGGCAGAGCATCAACACAGAGAAGCGCTTGGACATGACGTTAACCAGAAGTTGGAAAGGCTGCAGTCTCGGCTCGCTCCGGTTAAAGACCTGTGAGAAAGATGTCAACGCGCTGTGAATCAGCCAGGGGCCAAGGGCGCGGGCGCGGCCTGCCGAATGGCACTGGCCTAAACTGGATTCGCGGAATACTGTATGCACATACAGCTTTCGGAGTATCCCCCATGTCCGTCTCCCTACCGCCCCGCGGTCGCGGCACCGCCACCAACCCGCATAACCGCTTCGCCCCGAGTCGTTCGGTGGTTGAGGACGATGGCTGGTACCAGGAAGTCCCGCCCACCCAAGGCACCGAGGTGCGCATCGAAACGGCGAAGACCATCATTACCCGCAACACCTCCTCCGATATCCCGTTCGATCGTTCGATCAATCCTTACCGAGGCTGCGAACACGGCTGCATCTACTGCTACGCACGGCCCAGCCATGCCTATTGGGACATGTCGCCGGGGTTGGATTTCGAAACCAAGTTGATCGCCAAGACCAACGCCGCCGATGTACTGGAAGAACAACTGTCCCGGCGCGGTTATCAGTGCGCGCCGATTGCCTTGGGTTCCAACACCGATCCTTATCAGCCGATTGAACGGGAACAGCGCATTACTCGACGGATTCTCGAAGTACTGCTGCGTTATCGGCATCCGGTGACCATCGTCACCAAGGGCTCGCTGATCCTGCGTGACCTTGATCTGCTGACCGAGCTGGCAAGCCAACGCCTGGTGCACGTGATGATCAGCCTCACCACCCTGGACGACGAACTCAAGCGCATTCTCGAACCCCGGGCGGCGGCGCCCAAGGCGCGGCTGCGGGCGATCAGGGTCATGCGTGAGGCAGGCATCAACGTAGGCGTGCTCTGCGCACCGATGATCCCGATGATCAACGACAGCGAGATCGAGAGCCTGCTGACCGAAGCCCACGCCGCCGGCGCGCAGAACGCCGCCTACGTGATGCTGCGCCTTCCGCTGGAAGTGGCGCCGCTGTTTGAAGAGTGGCTGCAGGCGCACTATCCGCAACGCGCCGCTCACGTGCTCAGCCTGGTGCGCCAGAGCCGCGGCGGTGAGCTGTACGACAGCCGGTTTGGTGCGCGAATGCGCGGCGAAGGCCCGTTCGCCGACCTGCTGGCCCAGCGCTTTGCCAAGACGCTCAAGCGCCTGGGACTGGAGCGACGCGACGGATACAATCTTGACTGCGCTGCCTTCTGTCCGCCGGGCCGACAGATGTCGTTGATTTGATTAAAGTTGACCCAGAAAAGTCCACTGGACATGAGCCGCGCCAGTGTTTCGCCACCCCTGAAATCATTGTCCTAGAGCCTTCGATTTCAGTTTGAGTTAAGTTTCGGCCGCTACCTTGTTCAGCGAGTGACTGACGGGTCGCAGATGTCGACCTGGATGTTTTAGCCACTGGCGTCATACCGTCAAAAGAGGATGAATCATGAGTGACAAGGATAAACAGCCGTTGGCTGCGTCGGCTTCAGCCCAACCCGAGGCGGAAACCGCCGATGCAGCGCTGCAGCATATTGTTGACGGCTTTTTGCATTTCCATCACGAGATCTTTCCCCAGCAGGAAGAACTCTTCAAGAAACTCGCCACCGCCCAGACACCACGGGCCATGTTCATCACCTGCGCCGATTCGCGCATCGTGCCCGAGCTGATCACCCATAGCTCCCCCGGCGACCTGTTCGTGACCCGTAACGTCGGCAACGTCGTACCACCTTATGGGCAAATGAACGGCGGCGTTTCCACCGCCATCGAATACGCCGTGCTGGCCCTCGGTGTGCAACACATCATCGTCTGCGGCCATTCCGATTGCGGCGCCATGCGTGCGGTGCTCAACCCCGACACCCTGGAAAAAATGCCGACGGTAAAAGCCTGGCTGCGCCACGCCGAAGTGGCCAAGACCATGGTTCACGACAACTGCCCGTGCGGTGATGAGAAGCAGACCATGCCCATCCTCACCGAAGAGAACGTGATCGCGCAGTTGCAGCATTTGCGAACGCACCCCTCGGTGGCTTCTCGCATGGCCAGCGGCCAGTTGTTCATCCATGGCTGGGTGTACAACATCGAGACCAGCGAGATCAAAGCCTTTGACGCGGACCGGGGTTGTTTCCTGCCGCTCGATGGCAGCCATCCGATACCAGTGGCGACGCCCAAAGCGCGCTTCTAAGCGCTCCTAAAAATCCTTGCATGGTTCGAGCCTTCCCGCTTTTTCGCGGGCGGGCCTCGCCATGCCTGAAGAAATCTTCGGGAGAGTCGCCATGCGTGCTGCTCAATTAAAAGCTGTTCTGCCACGGGAGCTCTTGGCTTCCGTGGTTGTGTTTCTGGTGGCGCTGCCCTTGTGCATGGGTATCGCCATCGCGTCCGGACTACCGCCCGCCAAAGGTCTGATCACCGGCATCATCGGTGGACTGGTGGTCGGTTTCCTGGCCGGTTCCAAGCTGCAAGTCAGCGGCCCAGCCGCCGGTCTGGCGGTGTTGGTCTTCGAGCTGGTGCGCCAGCATGGCGTGGCAATGCTCGGGCCGATCCTGCTGCTGGCCGGTCTCCTGCAGTTATTGGCCGGACGCTTTCGCCTCGGTTGCTGGTTCCGGGTCACCGCGCCTGCAGTGGTGTACGGCATGCTGGCCGGTATCGGCGTGCTGATCATTTTGTCCCAGGTCCATGTGATGCTCGACGCAGCGCCCAAGCCCTCGGGACTGGATAACCTGGCGGCGTTCCCCGCGGCAGTGGCCCAGGCTTTGCCGTCGTTCGGCTGGCAGGCGGGTCTGCTCGGCCTGTCGACGATCGCGGTGATGTGGTTGTGGGAAAAATTTCGCCCCCACAGCCTGCGCTTCGTTCCCGGCGCCCTGCTCGGCGTTGGCCTGGCAACGGTTGCGAGTCTGTTGTTGGCCTTGCAGGTCAAGCGCGTGGAAGTCCCAGAAAATATGGCCGAAGCCATCGACTGGCTGCGCCCCGCCGATCTGCTGAACCTGGCCGACCCGTCGGTGCTGATCGCGGCGTTCGCCGTCGCTTTCATCGCCAGCGCCGAAACCTTGCTCTCGGCCGCCGCCGTGGACCGGATGCACAGCGGCGAGCGCGCCGATTTCGACCGCGAACTGTCTGCCCAAGGTATCGGCAACATGCTCTGCGGCTTGCTCGGCGCCCTGCCGATGACGGGTGTGATTGTGCGCAGTTCCGCCAACGTGCAGGCCGGCGCAACCACGCGGATGTCGACGATCTTCCATGGTCTGTGGCTGCTGCTGTTCGTGCTCCTGTTGTCCAGCGTGCTGCAAAGCATTCCAGTGGCGAGCCTGGCGGGCGTGTTGGTGTACACCGGTTTCAAACTGGTGGACCTCAAGGCGTTTCGCAGTCTGGGCCGTTATGGGCGGATGCCGATGTTCACCTACGCCGCGACGGCGCTGGCAATCATCTTCACCGACCTGCTGACCGGCGTGCTGATCGGTTTCGGCCTGACCTTGGCGAAACTGGCGTGGAAAGCCTCGCGCCTGAAGATCAGCCTGATCGATCTGCCCCAGGACGGTGAGATGGAATTGCGCCTGGTGGGCGCGGCAACCTTCCTGAAGGTCCCCGCGCTGACCCAAGTGCTCAATACCGTACCGGAAGGCGCGACCGTGCATGTGCCGCTCAACAACCTGAGCTACATCGACCACTCGTGCCTGGAATTGCTTGAGGAATGGGGCCGGGCGAATGCCAGCAAGGGTTCGAAGCTATTGATTGAATCGCGCGGACTCAAGCGTCGGCTGGAAGGCCGATTGCGTACAACCGTTGGGGTGGGCGCAACGGCTTCCTGACATCGCCATCAAGAACCCTGGAAGCGAGCTGGCTCGCTTCCAGGGTTCTCGCTGTCGTTACGGATCAAGCCGCCGGTTGATCCAACTCCAGGCCCACGCCCAAGCGGCGTGACATGCACGGCCAGCGCTTCCAGGCCGCGCCGGTCTGTGGGCTGCTGAGTTTCTCGCGGTAGGTCTCTACCGACTCCAATGCAAACGTCTCGTCGTTGAGCATCTCATCGAACGTGTGATGCACCACCTCATCGAGTTGGTTGGCAAATGTCTCACCGATCAACTGGTGCGCAATCAGATTGGCCACCGTCATGTCCAAGGGGATCAGTGGCTGGCCGAAATGCTTGATGTACAGGTCGTTGACCTCTTCGACAAACCGGTGCGCCAGGTAAGCTTCGTCCAACAGGCTGTCGAGCCCGACATGCCCGGCCATGATTGTCGGCGGCTGGAGGAAATACTGTTCGGCAATTTTCAGTACGGGTTTGATTTGCGACTCGATACCCGCCTCCTTGGCGACGTCATTAGCGGCGTCCAGCAGGTCGGGGACTTCTTCGATGTAGGCAGCGACAAACCGCGCCAGGACGTCATTGGCGTCGGCGTCCGGCAATTGGATGGCACGGTGCAGGCTTGGCAGTTGGGCCGTTAGTTGACGGCGCAACAGGCCGGTCTCGGCCTCATGTTGTTGGGCTTTTTGGATCTGCTCGCGCAATGCGGCGGTGTTCATGACAACTCCAGTAAACAACGGCAATGAAATAGGAATGACATAACTTAGCTGGCGCAAAACGACTCCTAAGACCTATTTTTCATAACTGCCCCTTCCTTGATACGTCGCTGTTATATCGGTTTGCCATCACTCAGGTTCACATCCTTCTCCATTCGTGGGCTCTAGCGCAAGCCCCGGCTGTTTCAAACGATTTACGCCATCGCGTTGCGAGGTTGCAGGTGCTGTCTATACTCGGGTTGGAATGGAGTTAGCTGATGACACCCGATTGCATATGCAGCAAGGCGCGGCGAGTCAATTAAGCAGTCTGAATAGCCGATCCCTTGCCGCAGGCTTTACGCCTACGGGATAACAAGAACGATAAGGGGAACCCGCAATGACGCGACATCCACACGTATGGATGGGCCTCCTGTTGTGGTCGATTTTCAGTCAGGCACAAGCGGCCTGGACTGTGAATATGGCGCCTGGAGCGACACAGATCAGCAACGCAGTATTCGACCTGCACATGACCATCTTCTGGATTTGTGTGGTCATCGGCGTCATTGTCTTCGGCGCCATGTTCTGGTCGATGATGATGCACCGCCGCTCAACCGGCCAGAATGCCGCGCACTTCCACGAAAACACCCGCGTCGAAATCCTCTGGACCATCGTGCCCCTGCTGATCCTGGTGGCCATGGCGGTTCCGGCGACCGCCACCCTGATCAAGATGTACGACTCCAGCGAGTCGGAGA
The DNA here is from genome assembly GCF_014268645.1 of Pseudomonas sp. SWRI154. Lineage (NCBI taxonomy): Bacteria > Pseudomonadati > Pseudomonadota > Gammaproteobacteria > Pseudomonadales > Pseudomonadaceae > Pseudomonas > Pseudomonas sp. SWRI154. The sequence goes on along the minus strand of NZ_JABWQW010000045.1, from coordinate 13,724 downwards.
TCGATATCCAGGTCACTGGCTATCAATGGAAGTGGCATTACAAATACCTGGGCCAGGACGTCGAGTTCTTCAGCAACCTGGCGACCCCCGCCGAGCAAATCCATAACCAGAGCGCCAAGGGCGAGCATTACCTGCTGGAGGTCGACAAGCCGCTGGTGCTGCCGGTCGATGCCAAGGTGCGCTTTTTGGTGACCTCCGCCGACGTGATCCACTCCTGGTGGGTGCCGGCGTTCGCGGTCAAGCGCGATGCCATTCCCGGGTTCGTCAACGAAGCCTGGACCCGTGTCGACAAGCCCGGCCTGTATCGCGGCCAATGCGCCGAGCTGTGTGGCAAGGATCACGGCTTCATGCCGATCGTGGTGGAGGTCAAGAGCAAGCCCGACTACGAGAAATGGCTGGGCGAACGCAAGGCCGAAGCTGCGCAGCTCAAGGAGCTGACCAGCAAGGAATGGACGCGCGAAGAACTCGTTGAGCGTGGCGACAAGGTCTATCACACCACCTGCGTGGCCTGTCACCAGGCTGAAGGCCAGGGCCTGCCGCCGATGTTCCCGGCGCTCAAGGGCTCGAAAATCGCCACGGGGCCGATCAAGGATCACCTGAACATCGTCTTCCACGGCAAGCCCGGCACCTCCATGGCGGCGTTCGGCAAGCAGTTGTCGGAAGTCGATATTGCCGCCGTCGTGACCTATGAACGTAACGCCTGGGGCAACAACAAGGGCGACATGGTGACGCCTAAAGAAGTGCTGGAACTCAAACAGGCAGAAAGCCAATGAGCCGGCCTGACGTTTGTTCCCGTAACCGGTCGGGGCTCATCGTCCCGCACCGTCCAGCCCATTCGTTCGAAGGAGACAGGACATGAGTGCTGTGATCGATGACCACGGTCATGCCGGTGCCGACCACGCCCACGGCCCCGCCAAGGGCCTGATGCGCTGGGTACTGACCACCAACCACAAGGATATCGGCACGCTGTACCTGTGGTTCGCGTTCTCGATGTTCCTGTTGGGCGGCTCGTTCGCCATGGTGATCCGCGCCGAGCTGTTCCAGCCTGGCCTGCAGATCGTCCAGCCGGAGTTCTTCAACCAGATGACCACCATGCACGGCTTGGTGATGGTCTTCGGCGCGGTCATGCCGGCGTTCGTCGGCCTGGCCAACTGGATGATCCCGCTGATGATCGGCGCGCCGGACATGGCCCTGCCGCGCATGAACAACTTCAGCTTCTGGTTGCTGCCGGCGGCGTTCCTGATGCTGGTGTCGACCTTGTTCACCCCCGGCGGCGGGCCGAACTTCGGCTGGACCTTCTACGCCCCGCTGTCCACCACCTACGCGCCGGAAAGCGTGACGTTCTTCATCTTTGCCATCCACCTGATGGGCATCAGCTCGATCATGGGCGCGATCAACGTGGTCGCCACCATTCTCAACCTGCGTGCCCCAGGCATGACCTTGATGAAGATGCCACTGTTCGTCTGGACCTGGCTGATCACCGCATTCCTGCTGATCGCGGTGATGCCGGTGCTGGCCGGCTGCGTGACGATGATGCTGATGGACATCCACTTCGGCACCAGTTTCTTCAGTGCCGCCGGCGGTGGTGACCCGGTCTTGTTCCAGCACGTGTTCTGGTTCTTCGGCCACCCCGAGGTGTACATCATGATCCTGCCGGCCTTCGGCGCCGTCAGCTCGATCATCCCGGCTTTTTCGCGCAAGCCGCTGTTCGGCTACACCTCGATGGTCTACGCGACAGCCGCGATTGCGTTCCTGTCGTTTATCGTCTGGGCGCACCACATGTTCGTGGTCGGCATCCCGCTGGTGGGCGAGCTGTTCTTCATGTACGCCACCCTGCTGATCGCCGTGCCCACCGGGGTGAAGGTGTTCAACTGGGCGAGCACCATGTGGCAAGGCTCGCTGACGTTCGAGACGCCGATGCTGTTTGCCGTGGCGTTCGTGATCCTGTTTTCCATCGGGGGATTCTCCGGGCTGATGCTGGCCATCGCGCCGGCGGACTTCCAGTACCAGGACACCTACTTCGTGGTCGCGCACTTCCACTACGTGCTGGTGCCTGGCGCGATCTTCGGGATCTTCGCCTCGGCCTACTACTGGCTGCCGAAATGGACCGGCCACATGTACGACGAAACCCTCGGCAAGCTGCATTTCTGGCTGTCGTTCGTCGGCATGAACCTGGCGTTCTTCCCGATGCACTTCGTCGGCCTGGCGGGCATGCCCCGGCGGATTCCCGACTACAACCTGCAGTTCGCCGACTTCAACATGGTTTCATCCATCGGTGCGTTCATGTTCGGCACCACGCAGATCTTCTTCCTGTTCATCGTGATCAAGACCATCCGCGGCGGTGAGCCGGCACCGGCCAAGCCGTGGGATGGCGCCGAAGGGTTGGAGTGGAGCGTGCCGTCGCCGGCGCCGTATCACACCTTCACCACGCCGCCGGAAGTGAAATGAACACCGCTCCCCTAGGGTTTTCGATGAGGGCCGGACGCCATGGCTGATTCGATTTCGCTGAAGAAGCTGGTCACCCGCCTGTTGCTGGTGGTGGTGGCGATGTTCATCTTCGGGTTTGCCCTGGTGCCGATCTACGACGTGATGTGCAAGGCGTTCGGCATCAACGGCAAGACCGGCGGGCAGTACGAAGGCGAGCAGACCATCGACGAATCGCGGCAGGTGCGGGTGCAGTTCCTGTCGACCAACGCGGTGGACATGGTCTGGAACTTCTACCCCAAAGGCGATCAATTGGTGGTCCAGCCGGGGGCGGTCAACGAGATGGTGTTCGTCGCCCACAACCCCACCAACCGACCGATGAGTGCCCAGGCGGTACCGAGCATCGCACCGAGCAACGCCGCGGCGTATTTCCACAAGACCGAATGCTTTTGTTTTACCCAGCAAGTGCTGCAACCCGGCGAACGCATCGAAATGCCCATGCGCTTCATCGTCGACCGGGACATGCCCAAGGAAGTGAAGCACCTGACGCTGTCCTACACGCTGTTCGACATCACTGCCCGTCATCCACCGGTGGCCGTAAACACTGAGCGATAGCGTGCCCGATAAGGAGAACAATAAATGGCAACTCACGAACACTATTACGTTCCGGCCCAGAGCAAATGGCCGATCATCGCCACGGTCGGGATGTTCGTCACGGTGTATGGCCTGGCGACCTGGTTCAACGACCTGAAAGCCGACCGCCCGGATTCCCATGGCCCGCTGATCTTTTTCGTCGGCGGCCTGCTGGTGGCCTACATGCTGTTCGGCTGGTTCGGCGCGGTCATCAAGGAAAGCCGCGCCGGGCTGTACAGCGCACAGCTCGATCGCTCGTTCCGCTGGGGCATGAGCTGGTTCATCTTTTCCGAAGTGATGTTCTTCATCGCCTTCTTCGGTGCGCTGTTCTATGTGCGCACGATCTCCGCGCCGGGCTTGGCCGGTGAAGGCAGCAAGGGTTTGTCGGAGATGCTCTGGCCGAACTTCGAGTACGTCTGGCCGCTACTGAACAACCCCGATCCGAAACTCTTCCCACCTCCCAAGGACGTGATCAGCCCCTGGGGCTTGCCGCTGCTCAACACGATCCTGCTGGTCACTTCCAGCGTCACCGTGACCATCGCCCACCATGCCCTGAAAAAAGGTCATCGCGGTGCGCTGAAAATCTGGCTGGCGATCACCGTGCTGCTGGGTTGTGCCTTCCTGGGCTTCCAGGCCGAGGAATACATCCACGCCTATAAAGAGCTGGGCTTGACCTTGGGCTCGGGGATCTACGGCGCGACGTTCTTCATGCTCACCGGGTTCCACGGCGCCCACGTCACCATCGGCACGATCATTTTGTTCGTGATGCTGATGCGCATCATGCGCGGGCACTTCGACAACGAGCATCAGTTCGGCTTCGAGGCCGCGAGCTGGTACTGGCACTTCGTCGATGTGGTGTGGATCGGCTTGTTCTTCTTCGTCTACATCCTCTGAGGCAGCCGTTATCAGGGCGGCTCTTTACCAAGGAGCATGCGACACCAACTGGCCGCTGAAAAAGCCCCAGGCGATCAAGCCGACGGTGACAGCGGCCAAGGCAACACGAATCGCCAGGGCGATGACCAGGCGATTGGAACGGCTGTCGTCCTTGACCAGAAAAAACAGGCCGCTGAACAGGCTGGCAACTGTGGCAATCAGCATCAGGGCGATGGCTGCTTTGAGCATTAGGGACACTCCGGGGGGACGCGATGCACGTGAGTATAGCTATCTCGTTCAACAGCTTGCGGACGGCGCCATGAAAGGCTTCCGGCCGGGCATCGTGCCGTCATTGGTAGTTGCCGTGCTGGTGCCGGTGATGGTGTGCCTGGGGTTCTGGCAATTGAGCCGGGGCGAACAGAAGCGCGTGCTCATGGACACCTACGCCGAGCGTCGCGTGGCGGCGCCAATGGACAGCGCCGAACTGCAACGCACGGCGGACCCGGCCTTTCGCCCCGTCAGCCTGCACGGCCAGTTCGACGCCGAGCACAGCCTGCTGCTGGATAACCGCCAGCACGACGGCAAGGTCGGCGTCGAGTTGCTGCAACCGTTCCTCGACCATGCCACCGGACTGTGGCTGCTGGTCAATCGTGGCTGGCTGCCGTGGCCTGATCGCCGCACCCCGCCGGTCTTCAGCACCCCCGAACAAACGGTCGACGTGCAGGCGTGGGTCTATGTCGCGCCTGGCGCCACGTTCCAATTGCATGCCGACCCGGCCAGCGCACCGTGGCCGCGACTGGTCACCACCGTCGAGCCAAACAAGCTCTGGGCCGAACTGGGCCGCGGCGGCTTCGCCTACGAACTGAGACAACAAAGCGGCCCCGGCGCCTACCGGACCGATTGGCCGGTGGTGGCCATGGGGCCGGAAAAACACCTCGGTTATGCCGTGCAGTGGTTTGCCATGGCGGCGGCACTGTTCGGCCTTTTCCTTTATCTGGGATGGCACAACGCAGGGAGACACCATGGGCACCACCATGAATCCAACCAACATGTCTGAGGCACCCACGGCGCGCAGCCGGCGCAAGGGGCGCGTGCAATTGCTGTTGATTGTGCTGGGCGTGATCGGCCCGATGATCCTCGCCACCGGCATGTACAAATTCCAGTTCTGGGTGCCCGACAGCCGCAGCTACCACGGCGAGCTGATTGGCAATGGCCAGACCCGCGCCGAGATTGGCGTACAGGCCGACGAGCAACGCTGGCAGATCCTGGTGACGGCGCCGCAGGAGTGTTCGGTGGACTGCCGGCAATTGGTTTACCTGGCCCGGCAGGTACAGATCGGCCTGGGCCGCGATGCCGGACGCGCCAGCCACGCGCTGGCGATTGCGCAACCGCTGGACGCCGAATACGACGCCCAACTGCAGCGCGAATACCCGCAATTGCAGCGCTACCCGCTGGACCTGCCGGCGTATCAGAAAGGCGCCCAGGGTTCCGGCGGCGCCCAGCTGTGGATTATCGATCCCCACAGCAACCTGGTGCTGCGCTACGACGCCCGGGTCAAGGGCAAGGATTTGCTCAACGACCTGCGGCATCTGCTGAAACTGTCGAACATCGGATGAGGGCATCGACATGGCCAAGCCTGGATTTCGCCTCGCGCTGTTTGCCACGCTGCTGGCATTGATTGTCGTACTGTTGGGCGCCTACACCCGCCTGACTCACGCCGGCCTCGGTTGCCCCGATTGGCCCGGTTGCTACGGTTTCATCAGCGTGCCCAAGGGCGAAGCCCAACTGGCCCATGCCGAACTGCATTTTCCCGATGCTCCGGTGGAAGCCCATAAAGGCTGGAACGAGATGGTCCATCGCTATTTCGCTGGAGCCTTGGGGCTGATGATTACCGCGCTGGCCGCCCGGGCCTGGATGAACCGTCGCCGGCCCGGCCAGCCTTTGAAATTGCCGCTGTTCCTGCTGGCGGTGGTATTCGCCCAAGCGGCGTTCGGCATGTGGACCGTGACGCTCAAGCTTTGGCCGCAAGTGGTCACCGGGCATTTGCTGGGCGGATTCGCGACGTTGAGCCTGCTGTTCCTGCTGACGCTGAGATTGTCTGGCGTATTACCCGCGCTGACCGTGCCCAAGCGCCTGCAACATTGGGCCACCGCCGGACTGCTGCTGGTGATCGGCCAGATCGCCTTGGGCGGCTGGGTCAGTTCCAACTACGCCGCCGTGGCGTGCATCGACTTTCCGACCTGCCACGGCCAATGGATGCCGCCCGCCGATTTCGCCAATGGCTTTCACCTGACCCAGCACATCGGCCCGAACTACCTGGGCGGGCAACTGGACAGCGACGCCCGGACCGCCATCCACGTGACTCATCGCATCGGCGCATTGCTGGTAACGCTCGTGCTGCTGGGACTGGCCTGGCAGTTGAAAACGGTGGGCATGACCCGACTGGCGGGGCTGGTTCTCACCGCGCTCGCCGCGCAAATCACCTTGGGTATCAGCAACGTCATATTTCACTTGCCGCTGCCGGTGGCCGTGGCGCACAACGCCGGGGGCGCAGCGCTGTTGCTGACCTTGGTGCTGGTCAACTATCACGCCCGGACCAGCCTGGTCCGGGTCAAGCATCAGGTCCCGCTGCGCTGGCGCTTCAATGCGCACAAACACGGCGTCGGGCCCATCACGATTAAAGGAGCGATGCCATGGCAACCTTGACCGGCGAACGCCACAGCCAGGCGATCTGGCGCGATTACCTGGAGCTGACCAAGCCCAAAGTGGTGGTGCTGATGCTGATCACCTCGCTGGTCGGCATGTTCCTCGCCACCCGTGCCGGCGTGCCGTGGACGGTGCTGGTGTTCGGCAACCTGGGGATTGCGCTGTGCGCCGGTGGCGCGGCGGCGGTCAATCATGTGGTGGACCGGCGCATCGACGCGGTCATGGCTCGCACCCACAAGCGACCACTGGCCGAGGGCCGGGTTTCACCGGCCGCCGCACTGACCTTCGCCCTGGCACTGGCGGTGGCCGGCCAGGCGATGCTGCTGGCGTTCACCAACCCGCTGACGGCCTGGCTGACCCTCGCCTCGTTGCTAGGGTATGCGGTGGTCTATACCGGTTTCCTGAAACGGGCAACGCCGCAGAACATCGTCATCGGCGGCCTGGCTGGCGCCGCGCCGCCACTGCTGGGCTGGGTCGCGGCCACCGGTCATGTCAGCGCCGAACCGCTGCTGCTGGTGCTGATCATCTTCGCCTGGACCCCGCCACACTTCTGGGCGCTGGCGATTCATCGCAAAGAGGAATACGCCAAGGCGGACATTCCGATGCTGCCGGTCACCCACGGCGAGCACTACACCAAGATCCACATCCTGCTGTACACCCTGGTGCTGCTGGCGGTGAGCCTGATGCCGTTCGTGATCCAGATGAGCGGGTTGCTCTACCTGATTTGTGCCTTGGTGCTGGGTGCCAGGTTCCTGCAATGGGCCGTGGTGTTGTACCGTGGCAGTCGGCCGCACGCGGCGATCAACACCTTCAAGTACTCTATCTGGTACTTGTTCCTGCTGTTCATCGCCCTGCTTGTTGATCACTACCTACTGTTGAGCCTATGACTCGAACCCAGAAAACCGTCTTCATCCTTGCGGCTGTGATCGCAGTGATCCTCGGCCTGACCATCAACAAAGTGCTTTCCAGCAAAGGCCAGGGCGACCCGACCGCGCTGATCGACGCCGGCATCATCCTGCTGCCGCAAAGCCGCAGCCTGCCGGACGTGAAAATGACCGACCAGGACGGCCAGCCGGTGGCGATGGACGGGTTGAAAGACAAATGGAGCCTGCTGTTCTTCGGCTACACCTTCTGCCCCGACATCTGCCCGACCACCCTCGCCCAACTGCGCCAGATCAAGAGCGAGCTGCCGCCCGAGGCTGTGGATAAGTTGCAGATCGTACTGGTGAGCGTCGACCCGAACCGCGACACCCCCAAGCAGCTCAAGCAATACCTGGGCTACTTCGACCCGCAATTCAAAGGCCTGACCGCTTCATCCGTCGAAGACCTGCAGAAACTTGCCAATGCGGTGAGCATTCCCTTTATTCCGGCGGACACCAGCAAGCCCAACTACACGGTTGATCACAGCGGCAACCTCGCCGTGATTGGCCCGGACGGTACCCAACGTGGGTTTATTCGGGCGCCGTTGAACAATCAGAAGTTGGTGGCGCAGTTGCCGGAGATGCTTAAGCGGAAATAAACGAGGCAGTACCTGTGGCGAGGGAGCTTGCTCCCGCTCGGCCGGTCCGACGTTTCGGGCGCAGCAGTCGCAAAACCGGACGATGCGGTTTGCCTGAAAAAACGCAGGGGCCTGCTGCGCAGGCCAGCGGGAGCAAGCTCCCTCGCCACAAAAGCTGCTCTGCGCCAGGTCGCTTTACAGACCCTGACTCTGTTCTTGATGGTGGTTTTGAGATCGACGCAATGTGTAGCGAGGATCATCAAGGCCGTTCACAGACGGTTGGAAAAGAGGATGCGTAGATCATCGCCAGCAAGCACGTCAGTCGGCTTGACCCCCAGTAGCTTGCGGCAACTGTTGCTGAAGTGGGCTGAGTCGCTGAACCCCGCCATCTGCGCGGCTTCGGTTAGCGATAGCCCCTGGCTGACAAAACCGACCAGCGCGCGCAGACGCAGCCACACCCGGTAGCGCCTCAGCGGCAGCCCCATGGCCTGGTTGAACAGTGCAGAAAGGCGGCTTGGCGACAAACAAACGAGGGCCGACAGTTCCTGGGTGGTGAAATTGCGCTGGGGCTGCGCCTGCATCGCATCCAGCACCTTGAGTACCCGTGGGTCTGAGTGGTTCGACTCGCTCGTATCGGGCAGCAAGCGCATGGCGATTTGCCCGAGAAGGGCTTCGCCTTCCTGCACATCGCGGCCCGTCAACCCTTTGAGTTCCGTCAGCCAGTTGCCAGCGCTCGGCCCGGGATCGCTCAAGTGCTCGGTAGATAGGTTGTAACGCAGCAGCAACTGTTGGTAGAGGCGGCTCTGTTTCTCAAAAAACAACACCGCCACAGGTTGCCCGGCAAACGCCAAAGCATGCTCGACACCTGCTGGCACGAATAACTGATCGTAACGCTGCCATAGGCTTGCGTCGGTGCCTCGTGCCTGAATCGGCGCCTGTAACCCCAGGCATAGAGCGCTGGCGCTATGTCGATGGAGGCTGATGTCGGGTAGCGGCCCGACATACAGGGTGAGCTGATTGCCCAGGATCAAAAAATTCTGCACGGTGTCCTCAAGTCAGTTGGTTCTTACAAGTCGCTCGCCCTGGCTGCCACTACATTGGCCGAAACTCCACAGCACTTGAGGCAGCACAATGAATGCATACGCCAGCGGCTTTCTTGCCGCACCGCATCAGTTCATCAGTATCGAAGGGCTGCGTTTTGGTTATCGCGACTATGGAACAGGTCCGGTACTGCTGATGCTGCACGGCTGGCCACTTAATGGCGATACCTTTGCGCCGTTGGTCGATGCGCTTGCCTCAGGCTTTCGTTGCATTGTGCCGGATCTCCCTGGCGCAGGCATGACAGCCTGGTCAACAGAACATGATCTGAGCCCCGCCGGCCAGGCGCGTCTGCTCCAGGGTTTACTTGCGGCCCTGGGCATTGCGCAGGGCTATAGCCTGTTGGGTAATGACAGCGGCGGTATCGCCGCCCGCTACCTTGCACTTTGGGACGCCCGCCGCGTGGCCAAGTTGATTCTGCTCAATAGTGAAATACCTGGGCATCGCGCACCCAACCAGCGTCTTTACAAACAACTGGCGCGTTGGTTACCGGGATATGGCGCGCTGGCTCGCATCCAGCTAAGAAGTGCTGCCTATCTGTGTTCGAAGCGGGGGTTTGGCGGAACGCTCTACGATCACCAGCACTTGCTCGGCAGCTTTCATCGGCGCTTTATCGCGCCGCTGATCCAGTCCGCGCAGAGCATGGAGCAAGCCCGGTGCGCCTTTATCGCAGTGCTCGATTGGCCGCAGCTCGATGCCTTGAGCCGTCTTCATGGCCAGATCAAGGCACAGACCTTACTGATCTGGGGGCGGCAGGACGATACCTTTCCTGAGCCGTATGCCATTGAGATGAGCCGAAGCTTTGGCAACCTTGCCGGCTTTATCAGCATCGACAAGGCCAAGTTGTATGTTCATGAAGACCAACCAGAGCAGGTGATTCAACACCTCAAGGCCTTTCTGCTGAAAGATAGCCAAAGCTGGCTTAGCTAACTAGCTTTGGCTATGTATCGACGCCAGGGAGTCAGCCACTCCAATCAATTGAAAGACGTCCTCTTCCGGGGGCTCGACGAAGGTGATATTCAAGTTACGGTAACCGGAGTGATCCCCTACCAGGCTCAACTCGAATCGGGCCCCGGAGGCGTCGGGTTCGTAGCTTTTCAAGTAAGTCAGGTTCTTGGCTTCATTGAAAATCACGTCCAGCGTGCCGTTGTAACCATTTCCCAGACGGGTAAAGCCCAGGGCGGACAAATCGATCGTGTCTTCACCCACCGTATAGTCGATCAGGCGATCGGTGTGGTTTTCGGTGGCGGTACGGTAGCTGTCGCTCAGGGCATCGAAGCGGAACACATCGTTGTTGCCGCCACCCGTCAATAGGTCCCGGCCCGCTCCGCCAACCAATACATCATTGCCTAGCGCTCCAGAGAGGCGATCATCGCCCGCGAGCCCTTCGATGATTTCGCCTCGAGCGTTGCCTTGTAAATGATCGGCCCCTTCGGTGCCCATCAACCTGGCTTGCTGAAACAGGAGGTTGGTTTCATTCAGCGCTTGGCCCAAGTTACCGTCGAAGACCACTTCGAAGCGTTCCCCATCGGCGTTGGCTTCAAAACTTTTGAGGTAGGTCCGCGTCCCGCTTTCATTGACGCGTATCGCCAGCGTTCCGTCATACCCATTGCCCAGCCCGAGGAAGCCCAGGGAGGAAAGGTCCAGCGTGTCGCTGCTGGGGTCGAAGTCGGTGACTCGGTCGCTATGGGCCGCGGTTGCGGTTCGGTAACTGTCTGCGACTGATTGGTAATGGAACGTATCGGCCCCGGCGCCGCCCGTCAGCAGGTCACGACCTTGCTGGCCATCGAGCAGATCGTTGCCGGCCCCGCCAGAGATCGCATCGTCGAACGAGTCGGTACCGAGCAAGAAGTCATCATCGCGGCCACCGTCGAGGTGGTAATAGCCGTCGTCGGGATTGCCAAAGCTGTGGTCCAGGCTACCGTCGGGGTTCAACTGAACCAAGGCGGCCAGATAACCGTCCGCGCGGGTACCTTGGCTTCCACCAATCAATAGCCTGCCGTCGGCCAGCACGATCATGTCGGTGACTGCGAAAGGAGCGCTTTCCGAGCCCCAACGTACCTGGCCCTGATCACCGAAACTTGTGTCGAGCGAGCCGTCGGCGTTGAGTCGGATAACGCTCGCCACGCCGCCCGAGGCGCCCGCCAGCAGGATTTTGCCGTCATCCTGAATGACGAGGGCGTTTGCATGAACATCCAGGGCCAGGCTGCCGCCGTTGGCAAAGCTGCTGTCCAGAGTACCGTCCGGGTTGAGGCGGGTCAGGGTAGCTTGCCCCGTGACCAAAACCTTCCCGTCTGCCTGCAGCGAAACATCGATCGTGCGGCCGGGGTGAATGCCCACGGACGCTGGCAGATGCATGACCCCAGCCTCTCCAAAAGACGAAACCAAAGTCCCCGTCGCGTCGAAGCGAGCGATATAGATCTCCCCAGAGGGATACGCGGCGCTGGCGAAAAAGCTGCCGTCGCGTTGCACGGAGAACGACGCTTGCTGGCCTAGGTCTTCATTCCAGTAGAAAGGCACTGTCGCAGCGCCGCCGTTGCCGAAACTTGTATCAAGGCTGCCGTCCGCCAAGGTACGACTGACGCCCGACACCCAGGCGTCGCCTACTTTCACGTAGCGCGCCACCAGGTAGCCCCCTCCCGGCTGCACGGCGCCATTACCGCCGTCCTCGATATCGAGCGCCACAGGGAGCAGGGATTTACCGTCTCCGCTGTAATTGCGGTCCAGGCTACCGTCGGCATTGAACCGGACCAGGCTGGCGGTGAAGCCTGAATCCTCTTCGCCTCCCAGCCCCAGGCGACTATAAGCGCCAAGCCAGATAGCACCGTCCGGATCGACCGTAATACCTGCGATCTTGTCCGAGCCCCATAAGGTCGTGGCGACCATGCCGGTGTTCAGCGCAGCTGAAGCGGCGGGCGAAATGCTCTGGGTCATGTCCATGCCTCCGATAGATTTGGCGTCAAAGACTATAGACAGGGGTCAGTCAGGTTGCCATTTTACGAGACGGAGGGAGGTTCTTAGACGATCTCCTGCTCTGCTATCGGTGCAACCAGCTAAGCGAAATCAAGCCGAACAATAATCCCGTGGCGAGGGAGCTTGCTCCCGCTCGACTGCGCAGCAGTCGCAAAACCAGACGATGCGGTTTACCTGAAATAATGCAGGGGGAAACGGGGACAGACCACGACTGACAGTCCGATTATAGATGAGCCCAAATCGTGGTTTATCTCCGATTTCTGCGCAAAAATACCAAAACCTACAGAAAGATAGCTAGCGCTAGCTGAACTAGCTAGCTTTAGCTATATATCGCTAGCATTCCATAGGCGACCCGGATCTTTTCTGATGTGAGATCCGCCCCTTTTTCCGCTCAGCCAACCTCCTCAAACCGCCGCCGCTTCATGAACAACCCCATCCCTATCACCACGGCAAAAATCGACAGTAACCCCAGATCAAACCCCAGCACGCGGGTCTGACCGGCCAAAACGCAGCCAACCGCACCCGCCACCACCAACACCACGCCTAGCCACTTGCGTAGCAGATAGGGTTTGAGGAATCGATCGAGCAGAAAGGACACCACCAAGGCAATGACCAATTGAGTAATGTCGGACATGTACGTCTCCGGTCAGGTCTTGATGATCAGTGTCGAGAGAGTGCGTTGCGGGCCGATGCCGCCGTTGACCTGCGCCTCGATGCTGACCAGTACGTCGCCAGCATGGTAGGTGGGTAGAATTTCATTGGCATACATGCGCACACCCACCCCTACAGTTGCCGCCACGTAAGGGGGGGCCACAGCCTTGGCGGCGGAAGCGAAGGCCGCGGCCGCAAGGGTGGCGATCGTGGTGCGCTGGGCGTTGAGGGCGTCGCCCTGTTGCCGGGTCAGCGGCTTGGAGATCCCGATCATCATCACGCACGGCAGGTTTTTGGCCAGCATCTTGTCGTACACCTCGACGACCTTGCTGTTGACCTCATAGTGAGCATGTTTTGCCTCGCCAAAATGCAGCTCGCGCAAGCGCCCACGTTCGCTGTCGGTGAGGGTGATCTGCGAGACGTTGAAGACGATCCCGTGATTGCCCATGTATTGGAAAGTCCTTTCGAACTTCATCGCCCGTGTCCTTTCGAGGTAAAAGGTGGCGATTCTCTACAACGAGCGGATTGTATTCAAATCATTTCGTATCGCTGGATTGAGCAAAATAACCCACCCGCATCGCCAAAACACTCCTCTCCTACAGCCCCCGCCTACAACGTCCATCTAGCTACGCATCCTTGCGCCTTTGCCTACAACTACGCCAGAATCCGCCGGCTTGTGCGCCTTGTTCCTGGGTTCTATTGTCGTCTTGCCACTGCCCATCAGTGGTCGGGTTTAGTAGCCCAAGGTAATCGAAGTTGTACAAGCGCGTCTCAAACTGTCAGTACCGATGCAAAACTGACCCACCCTACCGGTTGAAAACTGACCCACTTGGGCAAAATGCAGCTTTTGCGAGCTGCCCATGCTGTC
>NZ_JABWQW010000044.1:0-29737 GCF_014268645.1 Pseudomonas sp. SWRI154 | reverse complement strand
GGGCAACAGGGCGACCATCTGGTCCTGCATCAAGGCGAACGTATCGAGGCGTTCTTCGGGTAGCACCACAAAACCAACGTCGATACGCCGCTCATCCAGCCATTGCAGCACCTGACGGTCCGGCCCTTCGTCGACATGCACCTCGATTCCCGGGTGCAAGGCGCGGTAGCGCCGCAGGATGGTCGGGAGCAATTTCATCGAGGAGGTCGGGCCGAACGAGCCTATGCGCAAGGTCCCGCGTCGCATGCCCCGGGCGTCGGCGGCTTCCTGGCGCAAGGTATCGGCTAGCCCGAGCATCGCCCGGGCCCGCAACAACAGTTGCTGGCCGATGTCGCTGGGCTCCACAAGGGATTGATGGCGTCGGAACAATTCGACGCCCAATTCCTGTTCCATGGATTTGATGGCGTGCGACACCGCGGACTGACCGATGCCCAACCGTATTGCCGCAGGAGTGAAGCCGCGCAGTTCGGCGACCAGCGAAAAGATTTCCAGTTGGGTCAGGGTCATGAGTAAAAGCTCATTTTACGATGATGAGGCATGAGGGGGACGATACATCATCCCAGTGATACGGGACTCAAAAAAATCTCGAATTTGGTGAAGCGATGACCTCTGGCGAACATGCCGTTCCTACACCTTCCAATCTGCCGGTCTACTTGAAGCTCGCCATGGTCACCATGATCTGGGGCGGGACCTTCGTCGCCGGCAGGATCCTCTCCGATGCCCTGGCCCCGATGTTTGCCGCCAGCCTGCGTTTTCTCCTGGCGAGTATCGCCTTGCTGATGTTTCTCGGGCTGGCCCGCATTCCCCTGGCCAAGCCCAACCTGAAGCAGGGCCTTCAGTTGGCGGTGCTGGGTTTTTCCGGCATCTTTTTCTACAACCTGTGCTTCTTTTACGGCTTGCAGCACATCAATGCGTCGCGTGCCTCGCTGATTGTGGCGTTGAACCCGGCGGTGATCGGGTTGGCGTCCTGGGGCCTGTTCCGGGAGCGGCTGGGTCGCTTGAAAGTCGCCGGCATCCTGTTGTGCATCGGCGGGGCGGGGTTGGTGATCGTTAACCGTGATCCGTCCGTGCTGCAGGCCACGGGAGAGGGTTGGATGGGCGACGTGCTGATTTTCGGCTGCGTGCTGGGCTGGGGGATCTATTCACTGTTTTCCAAGGGCCTGAGTGAAAGTCTGGGCCCTTTGCAGACCGTCACCTGGTCGATCCTGCTGGGGACCTTGATGTTGTGGGTGGCCTGTGCCGCCAGTGGTGATATCCATTTCGCTGCTTTGTCTGTGCTGGATATCAGGCAATGGCTGAGCCTGCTGTATCTCGGCGTGCTGGGCTCGGCGCTGGCCTATATCGCCTGGTATGACGGTATCCGCAAAATCGGCGCGACCCGTTCCGGGGTGTTCATCGCGCTTAATCCGTTGACGGCGGTATTGCTCGGTGCGCTGCTACTCGACGAACGGCTTACGGCGATGATGTGCGTGGGCGGGGGGCTGATCCTGACAGGAATTTTCCTGTGCAACAAACCGCTTGCGCGTTCGGCCGCAAAGGCGATTTGATACCCAAGGCGGACAAACAAGGTTACGCTGTGTAGAATCCGCTTACGCATATAAGAATAACGTCTTCTGGCAGCAGAAGCCTCGCCCGCAAGAGCCTTGGGTCGACAATGAAGATACTTGGGTTTCAACTGATCTACGGCGACTACCTCGCCCGCAGCGTTCGTGGAATTTCCTGCGCGCCGCCGCGTGCCCTCAGCATCACTGGCAACTAACGTTTCTTGTTAATTGATTAAGCATGATGAGGCGCCGACATGGCAGATCTATACGAAAACCCGATGGGCCTGATGGGCTTTGAATTCATCGAATTCGCGTCCCCTACACCCAACACCCTGGAGCCTATCTTCGAGATCATGGGTTTCACCAAAGTCGCCACGCACCGTTCCAAGGACGTGCACCTGTATCGCCAGGGCGCGATCAACCTGATCCTCAACAACGAGCCCAATAGCGTGGCGTCCTACTTCGCCGCCGAGCATGGCCCGTCGGTGTGCGGCATGGCGTTCCGTGTCAAAGACTCGCAAAAAGCCTACCAGCGCGCCCTGGAACTCGGCGCCCAGCCGATCCATATCGAAACCGGTCCGATGGAGCTGAATCTGCCGGCGATCAAAGGCATCGGCGGCGCGCCGTTGTACCTGATCGACCGTTTTGGCGAAGGCAGCTCGATCTACGACATCGACTTTGTGTTCCTCGAAGGTGTCGACCGCAATCCAGTTGGCGCCGGCCTGAAGATCATTGATCACCTGACGCACAACGTCTATCGCGGACGCATGGCCTATTGGGCGAACTTCTACGAGAAGCTGTTCAATTTCCGCGAGATCCGCTACTTCGACATCAAGGGCGAATACACCGGCCTGACGTCCAAGGCCATGACCGCCCCGGATGGCATGATCCGCATTCCGTTGAACGAAGAGTCGTCCAAGGGCGCCGGGCAGATCGAGGAGTTCCTGATGCAGTTCAACGGAGAAGGCATCCAGCACGTGGCCTTCCTGACCGACGACCTGATCAAGACCTGGGATGCGCTGAAGAAGATCGGCATGCGCTTCATGACCGCACCGCCGGACACCTACTACGAAATGCTCGAAGGCCGCCTGCCGAACCACGGTGAACCGGTAGATGAGCTGCAATCGCGGGGCATCCTGCTGGACGGCGCTTCCGAGCAGGGTGACAAGCGCCTGTTGCTGCAGATCTTCTCGGAAACCCTGATGGGCCCGGTGTTCTTCGAGTTCATCCAGCGCAAGGGCGACGATGGCTTTGGCGAAGGCAACTTCAAGGCACTGTTCGAGTCGATCGAGCGTGACCAGGTTCGTCGTGGTGTGCTTGCTACCGAGTGATGCCTGACCCATGAAAAAAACCCGCCTGGCTGTGATGCCTGGCGGGTTTTTTACTTCCGGTGGGTGCTTGGTCTTCAGGCTCTGCGCCGCTGCCGCACCAGGTGCTTGAAGCCTTCGAATACCAGCACCGCCACGGCCATCCAGATGGGGATGTAGGTCAGCCATTCGCCGGCCTTGATGCTTTCGCCCAACAGCAGCGCAACGCCCAGCAGCAACACCGGCTCGACATAGCTCAACAGTCCGAACAGGCTGAACGGCAGCAGCCGGCTGGCAACGATGTAGGCCACCAGCGCCGAGGCACTGATGACGCCCAGTACCGGGATGAGTAGCGACAACCACGGGTATTGATCGAAGACGCCGAAACCCTGTTCACCGCTCTGCACGAACCACAATGCCAAGGGCAGCATCAGCGTCATGTCCAGCCAGAGCCCGCCCAGGTTGTCGGTGCGCAGGCGTTTGCGCAAGATGAAGTAGATCGGGTAACCCACCACAACCAGCAACGTCGCCCAGGAAAACCCGCCGACCTGGTAAAGCTCGTTGAGCACTCCGAGGGTGGCGAAGAACACGGCGATTTTCTGAAAGCGCGAGAGGCGTTCGCCATAGACAATACGGCCGGTCAGCACCATCGACAGCGGCAACAGGAAGTACCCCAGCGACACGTCCAGGCTGTAGCCGTTGAGCGGCGCCCACATGAACAGCCACAGCTGTGCGCCCATCAGGGCCGAAGAGGCCATCGCCCCGAGCAGCAGTTGCGGTGTGGCGAGCAGGCGTTGGACAAGATCCGAGACCAGTTTCCACTCCCGCGAGATCAGCATGAAGGCCGTCATGCACGGCATCGTCAGCAGCATGCGCCAGCCGAAGATTTCCAGGCCGGTCAGGGGCGTGAGCAGCGAGGTGTAGTAGTACATGACAGCGAACAGGGCGGAGGCCGAGACCGATAGAGCGATGCCTTTGGACACAGGTGCCTCTTGTTATTGGAATTGCAGCACAATACGGAAAGCCGTTTACCCGTGGCGAGGGAGCTTGCTCCCGCTGGGCCGCGTAGCGGCCCCAAAAGAGCGACTGCTGCGCAGCCGAGCGGGAGCAAGCTCCCTCGCCACGGTGATCTCTGTGTAAGTTACGACGTGCGCGGCACGCGCCCCGGCACGAAATGCCCCACATCATTGAACCCCGGCGTTGAAGCATGCCCCGGCGTCACCAGCGAATCGATGAAGGCCTCATCTTCGGCACTTATCTGCACCGCTTGCGCCTTGGTGTACGAATCCCACTGCTCCTCGGTGCGCGGCCCAACGATGGCCGACGTGACGGCGCGGTTGTTCAGCACCCAGGCGATGGCGAACTCGACGATGCCCACGCCCCGGCCCTCGGTATATTGCAGGATCTGCTGGGCAATGCGCAGGGACTCTACCCGCCATTCGGTTTCCAGGATGCGTTTGTCCTGGCGGCCGGCACGGCTGTTGGCGTCCGGCGCCACGTCCGGCGCGTACTTGCCGCTGAGCACGCCACGGGCCAGGGGGCTGAACGGCACCACGCCGAGGCCGTAGTTCTGCGCCGCGGTGATCTGCTCGGTTTCCGCCTGGCGGTTGACGATGTTGTACAGCGGTTGGCTGATCACTGGTCGGTCGATGCCCAGGCTGTCGGCGATCCGGATCACTTCGGCGATGCGCCAGCCACGGTAGTTCGACAGGCCCCAGTAACGGATCTTGCCTTGGCGAATCAGATCGCCAATGGCCGACACGGTAACGTGCAACGGCGTGTTGTGGTCTTCGCGGTGCAGGTAATAGATGTCCAGGTAATCGGTGCCCAGGCGTGTCAGGCTGGCCTCGATGCCATTGAACAGATGCTTGCGGCTCAGGCCGCTGCGGTTGGGCACGCCGTCCGGTGGGCCGAAGCCGACCTTGGTCGCCAGCACCCATTCCTGGCGGCGGCGGGCGATTGCCTCGCCGACGATTTCCTCGGACCGGCCGTTGGTGTAGACGTCCGCGGTGTCGATGAAATTGATGCCCTGGTCCCAGGCCTTGTCGATGATGCGCAGTGAATCCTCGGTGCTGGTCTGTTCGCCGAACATCATGGTGCCCAGGGTCAGCGTTGAGACTTGCAACCCGGAATGACCCAGCGTGCGATAGCTCATGGACAAGATCCTTTTTATCGATGGGAAAGGTCCAATCAAATACCAGAACCGCCGCGTGGATCCAACTGATTTATCAAATCCCCTGGTTAACGTGGGAGCAAGCTCCCACGGGGTAACGGGGTCAGGCCCGCAGGGTGCGGGTCATGCGCAACGCCAGCAGGCTGCCGCAGACAATCACGCCGGCCAGCAGGTACAGCGCCGCATCGGTCGAGCCGGTGGCGTCCTTGACCCAGCCGACCAGATAGGGGCTGAGGAAACCGGCCATCTGGCCCATGGAGTTGATCAGCGCCAACCCGCCGGCTGCCGCGCCCGCGCTGAGCAGCGCGGTGGGCACCGGCCAGAACATCGGCAGGCCGGTGAGGGCGCCCATGGTGGCGATGGTCAGGCCGAGGATGGCGATGGCCGGGGTGGTTGCGAAGTTGACCGCGATCAGCAGCCCGACGGCGCCCATCAGCATCGGCACCACCAAGTGCCAGCGACGCTCCTTGTGCAAGTCCGCCGAACGGCCCACCAGCAACATGAACACCGCCGCCAGCAGATAGGGAATCGCGCTCAGCCAGCCGATCACCAGGTTATCGCTGAAGCCCAGGTTCTTGATGATTGACGGCAGCCAGAAGTTGATCGCGTACACGCCGCTCTGAATGCAGAAATACACCAGGCCGAACGCCCAGATCGCTGGATTCTTGAACACCGCCGCCAAGGAGTCGGTGGTGGTTTTCGGCTTGTTGGCCAGGTCTTCGGCATGGTCGGCGGTGAGCACGGCGCGTTCATGGTCGGTCAGCCATCTGGCGTTGGCGAAGGTGTCGCTGAGCAGGAAAAACGCCAGTGCCCCGAGGATCACCGTCGGGACGCCCTGCAACAGGAACATCCACTGCCAACCCGCGAGGCCACCTTGGCCGGCGGCGAAATGATTGAGGATCCATCCGGAAAACGGACTGCCCAAAAGGCCGGACACTGGAATGGCCGACATGAACAACGCCATGATCCGGCCGCGACGGAACGTCGGGAACCATTGCGAAAGGTACAGCACCACGCCCGGGAAGAACCCGGCTTCAGCGGCGCCGGTAAACAGCCGCAAGGTATAGAACTCGGTGGGCGTGGTGACGAACAGCAGGCAGGTCGACAGTGTGCCCCAGGTGATCATCATCAGTGCGATCCAGCGCCGCGGGCCGAATTTGGTCAGGGCCAGGTTACTCGGCACGCCGCAGAGCACGTAGCCGATGAAGAAGATCCCGGCGCCGAGGCCGTACACGGTTTCGCTGAACTTCAACGCGTCGAGCATCTGCAACTTGGCGAAGCCAACGTTGACCCGGTCAAGGTAATTGAACAGGTAGCAGATAAAAATGAACGGGATCAAGCGCAGGGTAATGCGCTTGTAGACGGTATTTTTTTCGTCGGGGGTAGCCAGGAGGGCTGCTGCGCTCTGGGACATGGCGGGTCTCTCTTTATTATGATTTTGGCGTGCCAAGGGGTAACGTTGACCGCACCTTGAGTCTCGGCCAGGCCAAGGTCCTGTGTCTTTGTGCCAGGGCACAGGGTTTGGATGCCGACCCTGTGCGCCTGACCAAACCCACGCCTAAAACAACAATCACGCCGCTTGCAAGGACCATCGCCCATGTTCGAACTCGATCACGACCTGGCGCAGGACATCGTCGACCGGGCGATGGCGATTCTTCCCTATAACGTCAACGTCATGGACAACCAGGGCCTGATCCTTGCCAGTGGCGAGCGCGAGCGCATCAATACCCGCCATGAGGGCGCGCAGCTGGTGCTGGCCAATGGTCGGGTGGTGGAAATCGACGAGCACACCGCGGTGCACCTCAAGGGCGTTCAGCCGGGGATCAACCTGCCGCTGATGCTCGATCAACGATTGATCGGGGTGCTAGGCATCACCGGCGATCCCGCACACCTGCGCACCTACGCCGAACTGGTGCGCATGACCGCCGAAATGCTGCTCGGCCAGCGCAACCAGCAGGCCGAGCAGCAATGGCGCCGCCAGCGCTGCGATGATTTGCTGGCCTTGTTGCTGGGTGATGCCGGGGATTCGCCACGGCTGCTCGATGAGGCTCTTCAAATGGGCCTCAAGCCGCAGTTGCCGCGGGTACCGTATCTGTTTGAACTGGGCCTGGAGCATGGCTCCGGCCAGACGGTCGAGGCGCTGAGTGCGTGGCTGATGTCGCGCTATCCGGACAGTTGGTGCCTGACCTCGTCGAAATCCTCGTTGCTCTGGTGCCGCCCGGTCACAGCGTCGGTGGAAAACGAGCGGCTGCTGGCCAAACTCGATGGGCTCGGCTGGAACATCCTGCGGGTGGCGGTGGGTGGCCAGGCCGATGGGTTGGCGGGTTTGCGCCGCTGCTACCGGCGCGTGGCGGACCTGCTCGCCTATGGCCGCGATGTCCTGCCGCAATCGCGCTTGCTGATCCTCAACCGTTATCGATTGCCGGTGATGCTTTGGCGGCATCGCAGCGACGATGCACTCGATGAACTGCTGACGCCGTTGCGCAAAGTGATCGCCAAGGACAGTAACGGGCAGTTGCTGGCGACCTTGCGAAGCTGGTGCGAACACGACGGCCAGAGCCAGGCCTGCGCCGACGCCCTGGGGATCCACCGCAACAGCTTGCGTTATCGCATGGAGCGCATCGCTGAGCTCAGCGGCGTCGACCCCCTCAGGCTGGACGGAATGTTGGCGTTGTACCTGGGCGTGCAGCTATTGCCGCAGTCAACTACGTAACCGCCCGTGGCGAGGGCGCTTGCTCGCGCTGGACTGAGCAGCCAGGCCTTTGTGAATTTGAACAATAATGTCCAAGCCGTTTTGTGCGGCGGACCGGCGTCAGGGCTGCGGTCAGCTGGCAGCATGCTGTGCACGGAACCGGAGAACAAAAAATGAAAATAATCATCGCCCCCGACTCGTTCAAGGACAGCCTCAGCGCCCAGGGCGTCGCCGAAGCCATCGCCCAAGGGCTGGCAGAGATCTGGCCAGACGCGCAGTTGATCAAATGCCCGATGGCGGACGGCGGGGAGGGGACGGTGGAGGCCGTGCTGGCTGCCTGCAACGGACAGTGGCGTGAGGCTCGGGTTCGCGGTCCGCTGGGCACCGCCGTCGAGGCGCGTTGGGGCTGGTTACCCGACAACCGCACCGCAATCATCGAGATGGCCGAGGCCAGCGGCTTGCAATTGCTGCCGCCGGGGCAGCGCGACGCCTGTTCCAGCAGCACCTTTGGCACCGGCGAACTGATCCGCGCAGCGCTGGAGGAAGGCGCCGAGCGAGTCATCCTGGCGATTGGCGGCAGCGCCACCAACGACGGCGGTGCCGGTGCGATGCAAGCGCTGGGCGTCGCCTTGCTGGACGAACATGGACACTCGTTGCCGCCCGGCGGCCTGGCCCTGACCAACCTGGCGCGCATCGATTTGAGCCAAATGGACCCGCGCCTGGCCGGCGTGCGTTTCGAGATCGCCGCCGATGTCGATAACCCGTTGTGTGGGCCCCATGGCGCCTCAGCCGTGTTCGGCCCGCAGAAAGGCGCCTCCACCGAACAGGTGCAACGGCTGGACCGTGCGCTGGGGCACTTCGCCGGACACTGCGCCCAGGTGTTGAACCGCGACGTACGCGACGAGCCGGGCAGCGGCGCCGCCGGCGGCCTGGGGTTTGCCGCCAAGGCGTTCCTCCAAGCGCAGTTTCGTACCGGCGTGGAGGTCGTCGCGCAATTGACCGGCCTGGCCGACGCGATCAACGGCGCTGACCTGGTCATCACCGGTGAGGGCCGTTTCGATGCCCAGACCCTGCGCGGCAAGACGCCTTTTGGCGTCGCCCGCATCGCCCGTCGTCACGGCGTACCGGTGCTGGTCATTGCCGGCACGCTGGGGGAGGGTTATCAGGCGCTGTACGACCACGGCATCGATGCGGCCTTTGCCCTCGCGAACGGACCGATGACGTTGCAAGAAGCTTGCACCGATGCGCCACGCCTCTTGAGCGAGCGGGCGCGGGACATCGCCCGGCTCTGGCGCGTGGCGGCCCGTTGATCTCGCCGCGCCGCTTCGGCCGCCGGGAGATTGCCTTCCAGAGATTGACCCGCCTGCACACCCTGCGTAGCCTTGCGCCTTCGAGGTTCTTTGGCGTGTGCCAAAGCTAAGAAGGGAACGCGGTCAAAGCCGCGGCTGCCCCCGCAACTGTGAACGGTGACGTTCCTGCCAGGCCACTGTGCAAGTCCTTTGTAGAAAAGGCGCACGGGAAGGCGCAGGAAACGCCAGTGCAAGGCTTTGCAAGACAAGCCCGGACTGGCCCGCCGAAAGCCAGGAGACCTGCCTCGACAACAGATTCTCACTACAACCGGGCGGGGTGATCCGGTGGCGAAATCTTCCGCGCATGCCTGCCTGCGGTTGTCGTCCCGTTTGCCCGCCACCTAGCCAAAGGGCATTCGATGAAAACACTGGCCAAGCTCCCCGTCACCATCGTCACCGGTTTCCTCGGCTCGGGTAAGACCACCTTGCTCCGGCACATGCTCGACAACGCCCAGGGCCGGCGCATTGCGGTCATCGTCAACGAATTTGGCGAGCTGGGCATCGACGGCGAAATCCTCAAGCAGTGCTCCATCGGTTGCACCGAAGAAGAAGCCAACGGCCGCGTCTATGAACTGGCTAACGGTTGCCTGTGCTGCACGGTGCAGGAAGAGTTTTTCCCGGTGATGCGCGAGCTGGTCGCCCGGCGCGGCGACCTTGACCACATCCTCATCGAAACCTCCGGCCTGGCATTGCCAAAACCCTTGGTCCAGGCTTTCCAATGGCCGGAAATCCGCAGCGCCTGCACGGTCGATGCGGTGATCACCGTAGTCGACAGCCCGGCCGTGGCCGCCGGCACTTTTGCCGCGTTCCCCGATCAGGTCGATGCCCAACGCAAGCTCGATCCGAACCTGGACCACGAATCACCGCTGCACGAGCTGTTCGCCGATCAACTGGCCAGCGCCGACTTGGTGATCCTCAATAAAGCCGACCTGATCAGCCCCGAAGACTTGGCCCGAGTCCGTCTGGAAGTCGCCGAAGAACTGCCGCCAGCGGTCAAGGTCATCGAAGCCAGCAGCGGTCGCCTGCCGCTGGACGTGTTGATCGGCCTGGGCGCCGGCTCCGAAGAACACATCGACGGGCGCCACAGTCATCACGACCACCACCATGACGGCGATGAAGACGACCACGATCACGACGCCTTCGATTCGATTTCCATCGAGTTGCCCCAGGCCGATGAAAGCCTGCTGCTGGACGCACTGACGCAACTGGTGGTCCAGCACGGTGTGCTGCGGGTCAAGGGTTTTGCGGCAATCCCGAACAAGCCGATGCGCCTGCTGATCCAGGGCGTCGGCACGCGTTTCGACAAGCATTTCGACCGCCAGTGGGGCGCCGACGAAACGCGGGTTACGCGGCTGGTGCTGATCGGCCAGGCGCTGGATGCCGCGTTGCTTGAAGCGCAATTGCGCGCTGCCCTCAGCGCCTAAGCCATGCACCTGCTCAGGACCCAGCCCGGCGGATTTGTGTCGGATGACAACATCGCCGACCTCGGGCAAACCCCCGCCGAGCTGGTGATCCTGTGCAGCGGCGACTCCAGCCTGGCGCTGCTGGCCGAAGCGGCGCGGCAGTTGCCGGACGACTTCCCGGATTTTCGCCTCGCCAACCCGATGCAGGTGCAGAACCACGCCTCGGTAGACCTGTACGTCGACGACGTGCTGCGTCATGCCAAGGTCATTCTGTTATCGCTGCACGGTGGCATCGGCTATTGGCGCTACGGCATCGAGCGGCTGATGGAGCTCGCCGGGCGCGGCGTGAAGCTGATCCTGGTGCCGGGGGATGATCGCCCCGATCCGGAGCTTAGCGACCTGAGCAATGTGCCCTTCGAGGATCGCGACCGGCTCTGGCAGTTCCTGCGCCAGGGTGGATTGGGTAACGCCCTCAACTTGTTTCGTCACCTCGGCAGTCAATGGTTTGGCCGCGATTACCCGTGGGCCGAACCACAGCCGCTGCCGCGCACGGCGATCTACCATCCCGAAAAAAACAACGCGACCCTGGACGATTGGCACGCCGAATGGCAGGCCGATCAACCGGTCGCGGCAGTACTGTTCTACCGTTCTCACTTGCAAGCGGCGAACACCGCGTTCATCGACGTGTTCTGCCAGCGCCTGCAAGCGGCAGGGCTCAATCCGCTGCCGATTGCCGTGGCCAGCCTCAAGGAACCCGGCTGCCTGGCACAGGTGGAAGATTGGCTGGAGGAGGTAGAGGCGGGCGTGATTCTCAACACCACCGGCTTCGCTCAATCGAGCCCTGAAGCACCGCACCTGCGGCCGTTTCGCCGCAATATCCCGGTGATCCAGGCGATTTGCGCCCAGGACAATGAACCCGGCTGGCGCGCCAGCGAACAGGGCCTGGGGCCGCGCGACCTGGCGATGCACATTGCCTTGCCCGAGCTGGATGGCCGGATCATCAGCCGCCCTATCAGTTTCAAGGACCTGGCCTGGCGCAGCGAGCGCAGCCAGAGCGATGTGGTCTGCTACCGGGCGGTGCCGGAGCGCATGGACTTCGTCGCCGAACTGGCCTGGCGCTGGACCCGCCTGGCGAGCCTGCCCAACGCAGAGAAGCGCGTGGCGCTGATCCTCGCCAACTACCCGACCCGGGACGGGCGCATCGGCAACGGCGTCGGCCTGGACACCCCGGCGGCGGCGCTGAATATCCTGCGCGCCATGCAGGCCGAAGGTTATCCGCTGGCGGCTGAATTGCCGGACAGCGGCACTGCGTTGATTCAGCAGTTGCTCGGCGGTGTCAGTAACGACCTGGACAGTCTCGACCTGCGGCCCTGCCATCAAAGCCTGGCGCTGGATGCTTATCAACGCTTGTTCGACGCGCTGCCCGAGGCCAATCGCCAGGCGGTGCGGGAACGTTGGGGCGCGCCCGAGCAGGACCCGATGTTCCGCGACGGCCGACTGATGATCGCCGGCGTGCGCCTTGGCCTGACGTTTGTCGGTATCCAGCCGGCGCGCGGTTATCAGGTCGACCCGAGCGCGGTGTACCACGACCCGGACCTGGTGCCGCCCCATGGCTACCTGGCGTTTTATTTCTGGCTGCGCCACACCTACGGCGCCCACGCGGTGATTCATGTCGGCAAGCACGGCAACCTCGAATGGCTACCGGGCAAGGGCGTCGGGCTGTCGGAGAACTGCTGGCCGGATGCGTTGCTCGGGCCGCTGCCGAACATCTACCCGTTCATCGTCAACGACCCGGGTGAGGGTGCCCAAGCCAAGCGTCGGACCCAGGCAGTGATTATCGACCACCTGATGCCGCCGCTGACCCGGGCCGAAACCTATGGGCCGCTGCGTAACCTGGAGCTGCTGGCCGACGAATATTACGAGGCGCAACTACTCGACCCGCGCCGCGCCCGGGCGCTGCAACGGGACATCTTGAACCTGGTGCGCGAGACCCACATCGACCGCGAATTGCAACTCGATGCCGCGCTCGACAGCGACGCCGACGCCGCGATCTGGCTGCCGCGCCTGGACACTTACCTCTGCGATTTGAAGGAGTCGCAGATCCGCGATGGGCTGCACATCTTCGGCGAGTCGCCCGCCGGGCGGCTGCGCATCGACACTTTGCTGGCGTTGCTGCGCATCCCCCGAGGCGATGGCAAAGGCGCTCAATCGAGCTTGCTGCGGGCGTTGGCGAAGGCGTTCGGGTTGGGTTTCGACCCACTCGATTGTGCCCTGGCCGAACCCTGGGAAGCGGACCGCCCCGAGGTGTTGCGCGAGGTCAGCGACGAGCCATGGCGCACCGTCGGCGACACTCGGGAGCGCCTGGAGCTGTTCGCCGCCGGGTTGATCGAACAAGCCCTGGCAGGCGAAGTCGCGTGGCTCGACGCGCCGGGCTGGGAAGCTGTCGCGGACATCATCGAGCACCTGCGCTCGGTCGTCGCGCCGCGCCTGGACGCTTGCGGCCCAGCGGAAATGCGCGGCTTGCTCGATGCCTTGGGCGGCCGCTTTGTCCCGGCCGGCCCCAGTGGCGCGCCGAGTCGCGGACGCCTGGACGTGCTGCCCACCGGCCGCAATTTCTTTTCCGTCGATGTGCGCAACCTGCCCACCACCACCGCATGGCGCATCGGCTTCCAGTCGGCGAACCTGATTCTCGAACGGCATTTGCAAGACCACGGCGACCACTTGCGCCAACTCGGCCTGTCGGTATGGGGCACCGCCACCATGCGCACTGGCGGCGACGACATTGCCCAGGCCATGGCACTGATGGGCGTGCGCCCGGTATGGGCCACGGGCAGCCAGCGGGTCGATGATTTCGAGATCTTGCCGTTGAGCCTGCTGGACCGGCCGCGGGTCGATGTCACGCTGCGGGTGTCCGGGTTCTTCCGGGATGCCTTCGCCAACCTGATCCGCTTGTTCGATGCGGCGGTGCAGGCCGTTGCGGCCCTTGATGAACCTGACGACATGAACCCGTTGGCGGCGAAAGTCCGTGGCGAGCGCGAAGCCTTGCTGCAATCGGGCGTGCCGCTGGAAGACGCCGCGCGCCAGGCTGGCTGGCGGATCTTCGGCGCCAAGCCCGGTGCCTATGGCGCGGGTGTGCAGGGCGCCATCGACGGTCGTCTCTGGCAGAGCCGAGAAGACTTGGCCCAGGTGTACCTCAATTGGGGCGGCTACGCTTATGGCTCAGGCGATGAGGGCACTGCCGCGCGAAATCAATTCTCCCGGCGCCTGGGCCAGGTGCAAGCGGTGTTGCAGAACCAGGACAATCGCGAGCACGACCTGCTCGATTCCAACGATTACTACCAGTTCCAGGGCGGCATGCTCGCGGCGGTCGAAACCCTGAGCGGTCAGCCGGCAGCCAGTTACCACGCCGATCACAGCCAGCCTGACCTGCCCAGGATTCGCACCCTGAAAGAAGAACTGAACCGGGTCATCCGCTCCCGTGCGGCCAATCCGAAATGGATCGCCGGGGTCAAGCGCCACGGCTACAAAGGCGCGTTCGAACTGGCTGCGACCGTGGATAACCTGTTCGCCTTCGACGCCACCACGCAGTTGATCGACGACCACCAATACGCCTTGCTGGCCGACGCTTACCTGCTCGACCCGGACACCCGCGACTTCGTCCGCCAGCACAACCCCGACGCGCTGCGAGACATGACCGAACGCATGCTCGAGGCGCAGCAGCGGGGGATGTGGCAGGATCCCGGTGAATACCGCGAGGCGCTGGAGCATCTGTTGTTGGACATTGAAGAAGATGGCTGACTTATTGATGAGCGACGCGGACCTTTGTGGCGAGGGAGCTTGCTCCCGCTCGGCTGCGCAGCAGTCGTCATCCAGAAAAACACCGAGACCTCAGGTTGTTGGGGCCGCTGCGCAGCCCAGCGGGAGCAAGCTCCCTCGCCACAGGGGATCTTCATACTTCATGAGACATCTCACATGACCGACACCCCCCATTTCCCGCTCTCCGCAGTGGTCGGCGCCGATGACTTGAAGCTGGCGCTGTGCCTGGCCGCCATCGACCCGAAAATCGGCGGTGTGCTGATCGAAGGCCCGCGAGGGATGGCCAAGTCCACCCTGGCCAGGGGGCTGGCGGACCTGCTGGCCAGTGGTCAGTTCGTCACCTTGCCCCTGGGCGCCACCGAAGAGCGGCTGGTGGGCACCCTCGATTTGGACGCGGCATTGGCGCAGGGGCGCGCGCAGTTTTCCCCCGGCGTGCTGGCCAAGGCCGACGGGGGCGTACTGTATGTCGATGAAGTGAACCTGTTGCCCGATCACCTGGTGGACTTGCTGCTCGACGTCGCGGCCAGCGGTACCAACCTGATCGAGCGCGACGGCATTTCCCATCGGCATTCGGCGCGCTTTGTATTGATCGGCACCATGAATCCGGAAGAGGGTGAATTGCGTCCGCAACTACTCGACCGCTTCGGCCTGAACGTAGTAATGAACGGCCACACCGCACCTTCCGAGCGCGGGCAGATCATTCGCCGGCGACTGGATTTCGACAGCGACCCCGCGTCGTTTTGTACCGAATGGGAACCGGCCCAGCAGCAACTGCGCGAACGTTGCCGGCAGGCGCGGGCGCGGTTGGCGCAAATCGCGCTGGATGACGCGGCGCTGGGGCAGATTACCGAGCGTTGCTTTGCTGCCGGAGTCGATGGTTTGCGCGCCGACCTCGTCTGGTTGCGCGCCGCCCGTGCGCATGCGGCCTGGCGTGGCGCGAATGCCATTGCCGACGAGGACATCGATGCGGTCGCCGAGTTTGCCCTGCGTCACCGCCGACGCGGCCACACCGCGCCGGCACCCGAGCCGTCCCAGGCCCCGCAGTCGAGTCCGAACGAGGCGAGCAGGCCCAGCGAAGGCCAGGGCCAATGGGGCGACTTGCCGGCCAGGGCGTTGCCCATCGGCGCCCGGCGTGATGTGCCGAGCTGGCCAAAAAAGCCCTAGGCATTCGCCCCCGTTCGCCGGCAGGGGCGAATGCCAGACCCCGCCCGGGACAGTTGGACCAGGGCCGTCAAGGCCGAAGCAAAACCGCAATCGGCGGCGTGGTGGACTGGCCGGGCACCTTGCTCAACGGCCGTCCACGCCTGCCTGCGGACCTGCGCTTCAAATGGCGCCAGCGTTCAGCCCATGAGTTGTGGCTGGTGATCGTCGACGCCTCGGCTTCGACCCGTCGCCATCGGGCCTTGAGCGACGGCAAGGGGCTGCTGGCGCAACTGTTCGACGATGCCTACCGACAACGCGCCCGATTGGCGCTGCTGACGGCCAGCGGTGGCGCTCCGGTCTGGCATGTGCAAGGTCTCAAGGCCGCCATTGGCCTGCGTGACTGGCTCGACACGCTGGGCGCCGGTGGCGGCACGCCGTTGCTGGCGGCGGTGAACGAGGCCGGGCGCTGGCTTGCGGCCCGGCGCAAGCGCTTCCCGGCGGAGCAGCAACGGGTGCTGCTGATGACCGATGGGCGCGTGAAAGCAGGCGCGTCGCTGCCGTTGCTCGAATGCCCCAGCCTGTTGATCGACATCGAGCGCGGGCCGATTCGCCTGGGCCGGGCGAAGCAGTTGGCGGGCCAGTTGGGGGCTGAGTATCGCCATCTTGACGAGGGCTGATGGGTTTGCGCAGGACTGCTCTATGCTCAGGCAACCCTTCCAGGAGTGAACCATGCGCGTACTCGTCAGCAATCCCCAGGACGATTTTCGGGTCAAGGCCTACGCCGGCACCAACGGCGTGTTGCTCGCCATGGACCTTGCCGAATCCCGGCGCAAGGGCCTGCTGGGCTTTGCCATCGAGAAGCAGCAGGGCGACAAGCCCTGGCTGTTCCTGTTCAACAGCCTGACTTTCCCCGACAAGGCCCACACCTTTCCCCAGTTCCACGCCACGCCCAGCGACAAGGCGCCGTTACAGAAATTTCGCTGGGCCGACTATGCCGTCAATCCCGGCATGACGATTCACTACCGTGTCTACTTGGCCTATGGCACTCCCGAGGCGCCGCAACTGGGCGAGTCCCTGGCAGTGACCGTCACCAGCGATGACGGTCGGCCGGCCAACCAGCAGGTCATCTTCAACCGGGCGGTGGCCGCCAGCCAGGCGTTCCAACGCAAGTTTCCCGAACTGGACGCGTTGATCAGTGCCAACCGCAACCTGTCCATCGACGACTGGCCCGACGCGCCGCGTCGCTGGCTGGAAAACGGCTTGCTGGGGCGGTTGATCGGCTTCATCGACCGGGCCCTGGATGCGAACTGGGCGCTGGACGTCGCCATCTACGAATACGAGCTGCCGGTGATCGTCGATGCGGTGAACGCTGCCCATGCGCGTGGTGCGCGGGTGAGGGTGCTCTACCATGCCGAACCGGATGACGACACCACGCTGCGCAACGAGGCCAGCCTGCAAAAGCTGCCGGCGGCGAACAAGCGGGGGCGGCTCACCCACAACATTTTCCACAACAAGTTCATCGTCCTCGGCAAGGTCGACGAGGGCGGCGTGCCGCACCCCGAAGCGGTGCTGTGCGGCAGCACCAATTTCACCGCCAACGGCGTCTATCGCCAGGCCAACGTCGTGCATGTGCTGGACGACCCACGGATCAGCGCCAGCTACTTCCAAGTGTTCGAGCAGATCTGGTCCGCGCCCGACGACGTCGCAGCCACCCGCGAGTGGCTGACCCGCAACAATCCCATGCCGACGGACGAGAAACTGTTCGCCGGGTTCTCGCCCCGCAGTGGGCAGGGCGACCTCGATCGCTTCGTCGAAGTCATCAATGCCGCTCGAAAGGACCTGCTGTTCGTCACCGCGTTTGCCTTGCCCGAGCGGATCCTCGATGCCTTGCTCGGCCAGCCCAACGACGACGTCCTGCGTTATGGCCTGCAGAACACCACCAGCCGAATCACGGGTTTCCACGCCGACCGCACCGCTGAATTCGCCGCCACCGCGTTGCTCAATACCGGCCTGGAAGGTTGGCTCAGGGAAAACATGAAAGGCCAGAAGGGCAACCTGCTGGTCCACACCAAGGCCGTGGTCACCGATTTCACCAGCGACACGCCGACGATCATCAGCGGCAGCCACAACCTGAGCGCCGCCGCCAGCGGCAGCAATGACGAGAACTACCTCATCATCCAAGGCGACACCGACCTGGCCGACCGCTACGGTCTGGAGCTGCTGCGTTTCTACGAGCATTACCGGTTCCGCTATTTCGCCAGGAAACTCGCCCTCAAGCAGGTCAAGCCCCTGGCCCCGGACGACAGCTGGAGCGACGACTACTACCGCGACGGGGATTTGCGGATGTTGTCCCGGGTGAGGTTCTGCGGTCGCTGAGAAGTCCGTCCCCCGGCGGAGGTCGCGCGCGCCCGGGCCCTCGCGCGGTGGCGCAGATTCTGCCGTAAAAGCCGCCCAGATGAGGCCTTTTACGCACCATAACTGCTCCCAAACCCACACAAACACGGGTGCAACGCCCGTGTCTGGAGCATCCCGCAAAGTCTGCTGAGCGGGCCCTGCAAAACGGTGGTTTGTACCAAGCGGCCACTCTTTTTAACGGTTTTTCCACGGTCTCATGGTGTTGTAATGAAAACGTGATGCAGCGTTGCACCGATGCTTCACGAACGGCGTCAATGTTTGCCTCGTCATGCCTTCAACAACAATCCAGGACCGCACACATGAGCTTTCTTCGACCCAAGTACATCACCTTCGACTGCTACGGCACGTTGACCAATTTCCAGATGGGCAGCATGACGCGCGAGCTGTTCGCCGACCGCGTCGATGCCGGGCAGATGGACCAGTTTGTCAAGGATTTCGCCGCTTATCGCCTTGACCAGGTGATGGGTGACTGGCGGCCGTATGATGAAATCATCAAGACCTCCCTCATGCGGGTCTGCAAGCGTTGGGGCGTCGAATACCGGGGCGAAGGCCAGCTCTATTACGACGCCGTTCCAACCTGGGGCCCGCACGCCGATGTGCCGGCGGGCCTGTCGAAGATCGCCGAGAAGATTCCCCTGGTGATTTTTTCCAATGCGATGGACGAGCAGATCATGTCCAACGTCGACAAGCTCGGCGCGCCTTTCTACAAAGTCTTCACGGCCCAGCAGGCCCAGGCCTACAAGCCGCGCCTGGCGGCGTTCGAATTCATGCTCGATAACCTCGGCTGCGGGCCGGAGGACGTCTTGCATGTGTCGTCGAGCTTTCGCTACGACCTGATGCCCGCCCACGACATGAAGATCAAGAACAAGGCCTTCGTCGCCCGTGGTCACGAGCAACCAGGCAATGCGATCTATGGCTACCACCAGATTCCGGACATCGGCGGATTGCCCGGTCTGGTCGGGCTCTGAGTTGAGCGCACTCTTCAAGGTAAGGGGTTAGACATGGGCAGTGAGTCTTATTGGCTCGATACCGCACCGGCCTTCACCGGTGCCCAGCTCGGCGGGTTGCCCGGGCAGGTCGATGTCGCCATCGTTGGCGGCGGTTTCACCGGCCTGGCCGCGGCCCGTGCCCTGGCCTTGAAGGGCGCCAGCGTGGCGGTGCTGGAAGCTGGAAGGGTGATCGGCGAGGCGTCGGGGCGTAACGGTGGGCAATGCAACACCGGTGTCGCCCAGGATTACGCCTCGCTCACCGCCAGCCTTGGCGCCGAGAAAGCCCGGATGTATTACCAGGCCTACGAAAGCGCGGTGCACAGCGTGGTCTCGTTGGTGGAGCAGGAGGGGATCGCCTGCGACCTGACGCGCAACGGCAAGCTCAAATTGGCCGCCAAGCCGATGCACTACGAAGGGTTGGCGCGTACCTGTGAGTTGATCCGCAAGGAAGTGGACGCCGAGGTGCAATTGTTGTCCGCGCAGGAGGTTCGCGCCGAGGTCAATTCGGCCCAGTTCCACGGTGGCCTGCTGCAGCGCAACGGCGTGCAGATGCACGTTGGGCGCTTTGGTGTCGGCCTGGCCGAGGCGGCGGCGCGTCACGGCGCGTTGATCTTCCAGGGCGTGGAGGTGAAGGATTGGAAAGCCAGCGGCAGCGGCTATCAGGTCAATACCAGCAAAGGCGTGCTGCACGCGTCCCAGGTGCTGCTGGCCACTGGCGCCTGCCAGCAAGGCGGGCTCGGTTGGTACCGACGGCGCATCGTACCCGTTGGCAGTTTCGTGGTCGCCACCGAGGTATTGCCCCAGTCACTGATCGACAGCTTGCTGCCGGCACGCCGCTCCTACGTTACCAGCCGCATGATCGGCAATTACTTTCGCCTGACCCCCGACAGCCGTCTGCTGTTTGGCGGTCGTGCGCGGTTTGCCATGTCCGACAGCGTTTCCGATGCCAAGAGTGGCAAGGTGCTGCAGGCGGCGATGGTGCAGATGTTCCCGCAACTGGCCGACGTGAAGATCGACTATTGCTGGGGCGGGCTGGTGGACATGACGTCTGACCGCCTGCCCAGGGCCGGCCAGCACGGCGGGGTCTATCACTCCATGGGCTACAGCGGCCACGGCGTGCAGATGTCGGTGCACATGGGCCAGGTCATGGCGGATGTCATGGCCGGGAAAGTCGAGGCGAACCCTTGGCGAGAACTCGATTGGCCGGCGATTCCCGGGCACTTCGGCAAGCCCTGGTTCCTGCCGCTGGTAGGCGCGTATTACCGCCTGCAGGACTACCTACACTGATTTCAAGGCAGCGCTTTACGTTTCAACAGCCGTTTCAACATCCCGTTGCGTCGACCGTGCGCAACCGAGCCCCTATCACTTGCGGAAGGTAGAACTGACATGACTGACAATAAGAACAGCATCGACGGCCAGTTGATTACCGGCACAGAAAGTCTGCGTGTTTTCGAAGGGCTCAACCGCGGCATGTCACGCCGCCACGCGTTGCAGATGCTGGGGTTGGCCGGGGTCGCCGCAGCAGGTGCCGGCAGCTTGTTTGGCGCGGCCGGCAAGCTGATGGCCGATGACACCGCAAGCCCCGGCAAGGGCAAGCCCGGCGGACGTATCCGCGTTGCCGGCATCACCAGCTCCACCGCCGACACCCTGGACCCGGCCAAAGGTTCATCGTCCACCGATTACGTGCGCCATTACATGTTCTACAACGGCCTGACCCGTTTCGACAGCCACATGGTGCCGCAACTGGAACTGGCTGAACGCATCGATACCACCGACGCCACCCTCTGGGTGATCACCCTGCGCAAGGAAGTCACGTTCCACAACGGTAAAGGATTGACGGCGGCGGACGTGGTGTTTTCGCTGATGCGGCACAAGGATCCGATCACCGGATCCAAGGTCTTGCCACTGGCGTCGCAGTTCGATGAGGTGAAGGCCAACGGCACCCACGAAGTACAGATCCGCCTCAGCGGTCCGAATGCCGAGCTGCCGTCGATTCTCGCGGTTTCCCATATGTTGATCGTGCCCGAGGGCACCAGTGATTTCAGCCAGGGCATCGGCACCGGTCCGTTCAAGGTCAAGGAATTCAAGCCCGGTGTGCGCTCCATCGGCGCGCGCAATGCCAACTACTGGAAACCCGGCTTGCCCTACCTGGACGAGATCGAATTCATCGGTATTGCCGATGAGCCGTCACGGGTCAACGCGCTGCTGTCCGGCGACGTGCAGATCATCAACGAGGTCAACCCGCGTTCGACCACGCGTATCAAGGACAGCGCTGGCCACCGGGTCGTCGATTCGCCATCGGGCAACTACACCGACCTGATCATTCGCCAGGACCAGATGCCAGGCCAGAGCCCGGAATTCACCGAGGCGATGAAGTTGCTGCTCGATCGCGAGCAGGTCAAGTCGGCGATATTCCGGGGCTTCGCCAGGGTCGGCAACGATCACCCGATCGCCCCCGGTGCGCGCTTCTTCAACGCCGACCTGCCACAACGCACCTACGACCCCGAGAAGGCGCGCTTCCTGCTGAAGAAAGCCGGCATGGAAAGTATCAGCATGCCAGTCATGTGTTCGCCGGCCGCCACCGGTTCGGTGGACGTCGCCGTGCTGCTGCAGCAATCGGCCAAGGAAGCCGGGCTCAAGCTCAACGTCAACCGGCTGCCGAGCGACGGCTACTGGTCCAACCATTGGGCCAAGCACCCGCTGAGCTTCGGCAACATCAACCCACGGCCGAATGCCGACATGCTGTTCTCGCAGTTCTTCCAGTCCTCGGCGCCGTGGAACGAATCCGGCTGGAAAAACCCGCAATTCGACCAACTGCTGGTGCAGGCAAGGGGCGAAACCGACGAGGCCAAGCGCGGCAAGATGTACGCCGACATGCAGACGTTGGTGCATGACCACAGTGGCATCGGCATCCCCGTGTTCATCAGCAACATTGACGGCGTCGACCAGCGCGTCAAGGGTTATGGCACCAACCCGCTGGGCGGGTTCATGGGCTACATGTTCTCCGAGCAAGTCTGGCTGGATGCTTGATGAGCGTTGTCTGGCTCCGCGACCTGGCAAGAGGATCGGATGATGAATAGCAACACATTGTGGTTGATCGGCCGGCGCCTCGGCGCCGCGATCGTAACCCTGCTGATCGTCTCGATGGTGGTGTTCGCCATCACGGCGGTATTGCCGGGAGACGCGGCGCAACAGTCCCTCGGACAGTTCGCCACGCCTGAACAAGTGGCAGCCCTGCGGGTGAAAATGGGCCTCGATCAGCCGGGGGTGTTGCGTTACCTGCACTGGCTGACCAGCCTGCTCAGCGGTGACATGGGCGTGTCGATTTCCAACGCCGTGCCGGTCAGCGAACTGATGGCCGGACGCGTGCCCAACACCCTGATGCTCGCCGCTGCGACGGCGCTGGTGTCGGTGCCGGTGGCGCTGATCCTGGGCATCGGCTCGGCGATGGGCCGGGGCGGGCGCATCGACAGCGTGCTGAGCTTTTTCACCCTGACGATGGTGGCGGTGCCGGAGTTTCTGGTCGCCACGCTGGCGGTACTGATCTTCGCGGTCAACCTCGGCTGGTTGTCGGCATTGTCCTATTCCAGCGAGGTCACGTCGCCGCTGCAATTCATGCGCACCTACGCCTTGCCGGTCATGACGCTGTGCTGCGTGATCGTCGCGCAGATGGCCCGCATGACCCGGGCGGCGGTGATTGACCAGCTCGACAGCCCCTACGTGGAGATGGCCCGCCTCAAAGGCGTCAGCCCGATGCGGGTGGTCTTGCGCCACGCGTTGCCTAACGCCATCGGTCCCATCGCCAATGCCATCGCCTTGAGCCTTTCCTACTTGCTGGGCGGGGTGGTGATTGTCGAGACGATTTTCAATTATCCGGGTATCGCCAGCCTCATGGTCGACGCCGTGACGAACCGCGACATGGCCTTGGTCCAGGCCTGCACCATGTTGTTCTGTACGGCGTACCTGATGCTGGTGCTGATTGCCGACCTGTGCGCGATCCTGTCCAATCCGAGGCTGAGAAACCAATGAACAATCTCATTGTGAAAGCCCCGCCTGCCGCGCCTGAACTGGCTTATGGCAAGGTTTCCCATAGCACCTCCTGGCTCGGCCTGCTCGGTGCCGCGATGTGTCTGATCTGGTTGTTGGTGGCGATCTTCGGCCCCTGGCTGGCGCCACATCCCGTGGGCGAGGTGGTCTCCGACAACGTCTTTGACAGCCTCAGTGCTGCTTACCCGCTAGGCACCGATTATTTGGGCCGTGACATGCTCAGCCGGATCCTGGTGGGCGCGCGGTTTACCGTCGGCCTGGCTTTGGTGGCGGCAGTGTTGGCGAGCGGTTTGGGCACCAGTTGCGCGCTGCTTTCGGTGGTGTCGCCGAAGTGGTTGGACGAGCTGATCAGCCGCCTGATGGACGCCTTCATCTCGATTCCGAGCAAGATGCTCGCGCTGATCATGGTCTCGGCCTTCGGCTCTTCGGTGACGCTGTTGATTTGCACGGCGGTGCTGAGTTTCACCCCGGGCGCGTTCCGCATCGCTCGCAGCATGGCGGTGAACATCGAGGCCCTTGAGTACGTGCAAGTGGCCCGCACCCGTGGCGAGCGCCGGCTGTACATTGCCTGCGTGGAGATCCTGCCAAACATGCTCAACCCGGTGTTGGCTGACCTCGGCCTGCGCTTCGGTTTTATCGTGTTGTTGCTCAGCGGCATGAGTTTTCTCGGCCTCGGGGTGCAACCGCCGGACGCCGACCTGGGCTCGCTGGTGCGGGAAAACATCGGCGGCCTCAATCAGGGCGCGCCGGCGATCGTGATTCCGGCCTTGGCCATCGGCACCCTGACGATTGGCGTCAACCTGTTTATCGACCGCCTGTCCTCGCGGCGCAATCGACGTTCGGGAGGTCATTGAGATGAGCGAATTGATTCGAGTCGAAAACCTGCGAGTGGTCGCCTGCGGCGAACGCAGTGAAGTGGAGATCGTCAAGGGCGTCAGCTTTTCCCTGGAGAAAGGTGAGGTGCTGGCGTTGATTGGCGAGTCCGGCTCTGGCAAGACCACCATCGCCCTGGCACTGCTCGGCTATGCCCGACGCGGCTGTCGGCTGGCTGGCGGCGTGGTGCGGATCGGCGAGCATGACATGCTCGCGCTGAGCGAAGGCGAGCTGCAACGGCTGCGCGGCAATCGCGTCTCCTACATCGCCCAGAGCGCCGCCGCGGCGTTCAACCCGGCGAAAAAACTCATTGATCAGGTGGTGGAGGGCGCCTTGATCCACGGCCTGGGCAGCCGGGCGGTGCTCGAGGCCAAGGCCATCGAACTGTTCCGCGACCTGGCGTTGCCCGACCCCGAGCGCATCGGCCAGCGCTACCCCCACCAAGTCTCTGGCGGGCAGTTGCAGCGAGTGATGGCGGCCATGGCACTGATCAGCGATCCGCTGCTGGTGGTGCTCGACGAACCGACCACGGCCCTCGATGTCACGACTCAGATCGACGTGTTGCGCGCCTTCAAGCGCGTGGTGCGCGAGCGTGGCGCGACGGCGGTCTACGTCTCCCATGACCTGGCGGTCGTGGCGCAGATGGCCGATCAGATCGTGGTGCTCAACGGCGGACAGATCTTCGAACAGAGCGCCACCACGCCGCTGCTCAAGGGCCCGGCCCATGCCTACACCCGCAGCCTGCTGGCGGCGGCGCGGCCGGACACGACGATCCGTCCGCCCTGCGGCGTGGCCGAGGATGCGCCACTGTTGACCATCCAAGGCCTGACCGCCGGCTACGGCAACAAGAACGCGCAGGGCATGCCGACGATCCGCGTGCTCGAAGGCATTGACCTGACCGTGCGGCGAGGCCAGGCCATCGGGGTGATTGGCGAATCCGGCTCGGGCAAATCGACCCTGGCCCGGGTGGTGGCGGGGCTGCTGCCTCCGGCCCTAGGCGGGCTGACTTTTGATGGAGCGCCGCTGGGCGGCAGTCTGTCCGAACGCACCGCTGACCAGTTCCGACGCATCCAGATGGTGTTCCAGAACGCCGACACCGCGCTCAATCCGATGCACAGCATCAGCGCCATCTTGAGCCGGCCGCTGAAGATGTATTTTGGCCTCAAGGGCGCGGCCCTACGCGAGCGCATCGGCGAGTTGCTCGACCTCGTTCGCCTGCCACGGGACTTGGCCGAGCGCCGCCCGAGCGAGCTGTCCGGAGGGCAGAAGCAGCGGGTCAACCTGGCCCGGGCGCTGGCGGCCAAACCGGACCTGATCCTTTGCGATGAAGTGACCTCGGCGCTCGACACCGTGGTCGGCGCGGCGATCCTGGAGTTGCTGCGCGACCTGCGCCAGCAACTGGGCGTGTCGTACCTGTTCATCAGCCACGACATCTCCACCGTCCGCGCCCTGTGCGACGACATTGTGGTGATGTACAGCGGCCACAAGGTCCAGGCGGGCACCCGGCAATCGTTCGCCCAGGCGCCATTTCATCCTTACACCGATTTGCTCATTCATTCGGTCCCGGAGCTGCGCCAGGGCTGGCTGGAAACCTGCGGCGCCACCACCTGCGGCACGCTTCCACCGTTGGGGCCTAAGGCTAACGAACCAGAACTGTGCACCTTTCTCAACCGCTGCCCGGTGCGGGTCGATGGCCTGTGCAACCGCACCGCGCCACCTCGACAGGTGATCGACGGCGGCAGCGAAGTGCTCTGTCATCACGACAGCGTCGAGCTGCTCAAGAGCCAACAGGATTCAAACAGCATGATCGTGGGAGCCTACGCATGAACGCGCGTTTTGTGAGGTTGGCCGAGCAGGGTCGACCCGTCGTCAACTTGCAGGTGGATGGGGTGCCCATCGAAGCGTTGCAGGGCGACACGCTGATGGTTGCCTTGCTGACCCGTGGCCCGGCGCTGCGCCAGTCGGAGTTCGATCCGGGCAGCCGTGCCGGTTTTTGCCTGATGGGCGCGTGCCAGGATTGCTGGGTCTGGACCCGCAGCGGCGAACGCTTGCGCGCCTGCTCCCAGGAAGTCCGCGAGGGGCTGGACATCATCACTCAACAACCGGAGGCAGTATGGCCACTGCGCGGATAGTCATCGTCGGCGCCGGGCCGGCCGGCATTCGTTGCGC
The DNA here is from genome assembly GCF_014268645.1 of Pseudomonas sp. SWRI154. Lineage (NCBI taxonomy): Bacteria > Pseudomonadati > Pseudomonadota > Gammaproteobacteria > Pseudomonadales > Pseudomonadaceae > Pseudomonas > Pseudomonas sp. SWRI154. The sequence goes on along the minus strand of NZ_JABWQW010000044.1, from coordinate 3,817 downwards.
CCAGACCTTGGTCGCGGCGGGCTTCAAACCTGTCCTGGTCGACGAGAGCCGGCGTGACGGCGGGCAGATCTACCGTCGCCAGCCTGAAGGGTTCACCCGCGACTACGCAACGCTGTACGGCACCGAAGCCGACAAGGCCCGCGACCTGCACGAGAGCTTCGATCACCTGCGCCCACAGATCGATTACCGCCCGGACACGCTGGTCTGGAACCTGACGCCAGGGCAACTGTGCTGCGTCAGCCAAGGCCAGCATTCAACGGTGGAGTACGACGCGCTGATCCTCTGCACCGGCGCCACCGACCGCTTGATGCCCATCGAGGGTTGGCAATTGGGCGGCACCTACAGCCTCGGTGGCGCCCAGATCGCCTTGAAGGCCCAGGCGGTGTCCATCGGTCATCGGGTGGTGTTCATGGGCAGCGGGCCGTTGCTGTACCTGGTGGCGAGCCAATATGTGAAAGCCGGGGCCCAGGTTGCGGCGGTGCTGGACACTTCGCCGCTGGGCAAGCGCATCCAGGCCTTGCCCAAACTCATGGCGCGTCCTGGATTGCTGTTCACCGGCATGAAACTGCTGGCGCAGTTGTATCGGGCGAAGATCGCGGTGCACCTCGGGGTTTCGCCGTTGCAGGTGCTCGGTGAGCCGGCCACAGGCGTGAGTGGCGTTCGCGTGCGCACCGCGAACGGCGAGACACTGACGGTGGATTGCGACGCGGTGGCGCTCGGTTATCACCTGCGCCCGGAAACCCAACTGGCCGATCTGGCCGGGTGTCGACTGCGCTTCGACGAGGCGTCTGGGCAATGGCTGCTGGAAACCGATGATGAGGGCCGGACCACGGTCAGCGGTGTCTATGCGGCGGGTGATGGTTCGCGGATCCGTGGCGCGGATGCCGCCGAGCACGCCGGGCGCCTGGTCGCCATGGCCTTGCTCAGTGACCTGCAACAACCGGTGGACGCGGCACGGATGGCCGAGGCACGGCGGGCCTTGGGCGTGATGGATGAATTTCGCCTCGGCCTGGCCCAGGCGTTTCCCTGGCCGGCGGCGCAGGCCAAGGCGTTGCCGGACGAGGCCATCGTCTGCCGGTGCGAAATGATCACCGCCGGCGAGCTACGCCGCACCGTCAGCGAAAAGGGCGCGTGTGAAGTCAACCGGGCCAAGGCGTTCAGCCGGGTCGGCATGGGCCGCTGCCAAGGGCGTTATTGCTCCCAGGCCGGGGCCGAAGTGATCGCCGCCGCCGCAGGGGTGCCGGTGCAAGAGGTCGGGCGCCAGCGTGGTCAGGCGCCGGTCAAACCGCTTTCGATGTCGACCCGGGAGGTGACGCCATGACCGTTGATAAGGCCGATGTGATCATTGTCGGTGGCGGGGTGATGGGCTCGGCGTCGGCGTTTTTCCTGCGCCAACGGGGCCAGTCGGTGATCTTGCTGGAGCGCGACCAGATCGGTCAGTACGCCAGTGGTGTGAACTTCGGCAACGTGCGGCGCCAAGGGCGATTTCTTGGCCAGCTTGAATTGGCGAACCGTTCCTTTGCGCTGTGGAAACGATTGCCGGAGTTGATTGACGACGACCTGGAATTCATCCCCAGCGGGCATCTGCGCGTGTGTTATCGCGAGGATGAAGTCGCTGAGCTGCAAGCCTACGCCGATGCGCCCGAAGCCCGGCAGCTGGATTTGCAGATCTACCAAGGCAACGAATTGCATACGCGCTTTCCGTTCCTTGGCAAAGACGTCAAGGGCGGCTCCTACGCGCCCCACGACGGTCACGCCAACCCGCGCCTGGCGGCACCGGCGTTCGCCCGGGCGGCCCGACGACTGGGGGCGCGGATCGAGGAACGCACGGAAGTCGCCGAGGTACAAAAGGCCAACGGTGAATTCGGCGTCACCACCACCGATGGCCGCCGGTTCAGCGCCGGGCAGCTGTTGATCACGGCGGGCGCCTGGGGGCAAAAGCTCTCGGAGCAATTCGGCGAACCGGTGCCGCTGGCGCCGAACGGCCCGCAAATGGCCGTCACCGAACCGGTGCCTTACGCCTTGCCGACGGTGATCGGGGTGTTCACCAAGATCCCTGAAGAAGTGATCTATTTTCGCCAGATTCCACGGGGCAACATCATCATCGGCGGCGGCTATCGCCGCGTGCCGGACATGCTCAACCGCCGCGCCTACGTCGAGCCACGCAGTATTCTCAACCAACTGGAGCAGATGCGGCGCCTGCTGCCGGGCGTCGGCAACCTCAACATCATCCGCGTGTGGAGCGGCATCGAAGGCTACCTGCCCGACAACCTGCCGATCATGGGCGCCAGCGGCAACGTCGATGGCTTGTACTACGCCTTCGGCTTCAGCGGCCATGGCTTCCAACTCGGTCCGGGTGTCGGTGACGTCATGGCCGAACTGATCAGCACCGGCAGCACCAGCACGTCAATCGAACCGTTCTCCATCCGCCGGTTCGCCCCATCCGTCGAACAACGGAGCAAGGCCTCATGAAGCCCCGTGTGCAAGCCATCTTCGAACGTCTGCTGGCGTTCGAAACGGTCTCTTCGGAGTCGAACATGGCGCTGATCGAATACGTGCGCGATGTGCTGCTGGGCAAGGGCATCGAGTCGCTGATCGTCAAGGACGAAAGCGGCAAGAAGGCCAACCTGTTCGCCAGCGCCGGTCCACGGGAACTACCCGGTATCCTGTTGTCCGGACACACCGACGTCGTCCCGGCGGCGGGGCAGGCCTGGACCGTCCCGGCGTTCCAGGCGACGTTCCGTGATGGCCGGGTGTATGGGCGTGGCAGCTGTGACATGAAGGGCTTCATCGCCCTGGCTATCGACGCCATGCTCGACGCCGCCGATCATTCGTTGAACCGGCCGCTGCAACTGGCGCTTTCCCACGATGAAGAAATCGGCTGCGTGGGCGTCCGACGCCTGCTCGACGTGCTGCACCTGGCGCCGGTGCGGCCGTTCCTCTGCGTGATCGGCGAGCCGACCAACATGCAGTTCGTGCTGGGCCACAAGGGCAAGGGCTCCTACCGCACCTATTGCCGTGGCCTGGAGGCCCATTCGTCCCTGGCACCGCGCTCGGTCAATGCCATCCACGTGGCATGCGACTTCATCGCGGCGTTGCGCCGCAGCCAGCAGCAATTACAGGAGCAGGGCGCCCAGGATGCGGCTTACGACGTGCCCTACAGCACCGTGCATGTTGGGCAGATCGTCGGCGGCAAGGCACTGAACATCGTGCCGAACCTGTGTACGCTGGATTTCGAAGTGCGCAATCTGCCGGCCGACAATCTGGATCAGTTTTTGGAGCATCTGCGTGAGCAGGCCGAGGTGATCGTTCGCGAGGCGAAGAAGCTTTCGAGCGTGGCGGACATCGAGATCGAGACGTTGAATGTCTATCCGGGGCTCGATACGCATCCGAGTATCGAGGCGGTGCGTTTTCTCAAGGACTTTGCTGCGCCGGGTACGGGGACGGCGAAGGTGTCTTTTGGGACTGAGGGTGGGTTGTTCAAGCAGCGGTTGGATGTGCCTGTGGTGGTTTGTGGGCCGGGCTCGATTGAGCAGGCGCATAAGCCTGATGAGTTTATCGAGATCAGTCAGATGGAGGCGGGGGAGCGGTTTTTGGCGCAGATGCTCGGTTCTCTAAAGCTCTAGCGCTGTGTGTGTATATCCATTTTTTTTGTAACGGCTGCTGGCGGTTTCGCTTTTACAGCGACTCACTTTTGTGAAGCGCAAAAGTAAGCAAAACGCTTTTGCCCCACCACTTGGTGCCTCGCTAAGGCTCGGCATGCCCTCACTCCGGCATTGCTCCGTGGGCCCGCCGCGAAGGCCCATCCATGGGCCAG
>NZ_JABWQW010000043.1:0-30302 GCF_014268645.1 Pseudomonas sp. SWRI154 | reverse complement strand
CGGGGTTCAAACCCGCTGAGTTTCTTACGCCATTTCGTGACGGCTTGCGCCGTCAGTCCCAGGCGACCAAGCTTTGCCTGGCGCACATAAATCTGCCCCCCCACCAAACCAGGACCGCACGAAACTCAATCGGTGGCCTTAGCGACAACCGCACCAACCAGTACAAACGGCAACAGGGCGACGCCGAGCACAGTCATCCAGACGCCCCCGTAGGCATCATGAATCTTATCGCCCAGGCCTCGTTTCGACGGAGGAGCGACTACTCCCTCGGACACGCCCAGGGCAAAACGATAGGTTTGGGATTGGTCGTACCGACCGACATTGCATTGCGTGGTGTGCAAGCTAACGTAATGATCACCCAACACTGGCGCACGGTTTTCGTGACTGGCCAGAAGCTGCTTCAACTGGGCGAGCTGCGCCTCAAACTCGGTCTCACATTCAGGCTGACTTGCAAAAACACGACTCGTCTTACTAATAAAATCTGGGCGGACCTGACGGTCAAGGAAAACCTCGTAGGTATCGCCCTGGTCATCGACGCGCTTGTAAACCCTGGAGCCCGTGCCCGACTCGCCTCCGGTAGCGGAAAGCGCCTTGAACTCATCGCTGGAAAGCGGTTGATTCAAGGTATAGCCGTAAATCTGGGGGGCTTTGAACGGTTCCTTCGCAGATTTTGTGGCGCACCCGGCAGATGACGCAATAATCGAAAGGCTCAGCGCGGTACAGAGCGTCCTGTTCATGACTCTTCCTTGAATTGCTTGGGTTACCTGGGAGCAGGCATGGAAGAGTATCGGAAATGGACGGTGGGCGCCGCACCAGAACGATCCGCATCAGCTCCAGGCCCCTTAGCTGTGTTGGGTTTGAACGAACCCGATATTTTCTTGCGAACGTTCTTGCATGAAATTTGAAACACAAAAAAGGGCTCACCTTTCGGTGAGCCCTTTTAGACCGCCCAGCAGAGCGGATTTTGTTTGGTAGGCGCGATTGGACTCGAACCAACGACCCCCACCATGTCAAGGTGGTGCTCTAACCAACTGAGCTACGTGCCTGCTGTGAGGCGGCATTCTACGGAATTCCGGAGGGGTGTCAATACCTTTTTTTCACCTAACCCTATGAATATGCAAAATATTTAATTGCGCCGATGCGACGAAGATTTTGCGGTGGCTGGCGGCGGATTTTTAACTCGGGTAGGATCGCTGCATTCGTAAAAAATATAAAACAGAGGTTCCAGAATGGCGAACACAGCCTACCCAGCGTCGTATTACGCGGCATCGGCCAATCCGGCGCCTTCGCGCCCGGCCCTGCAGGATGACGTCGAAACCGATGTGTGCGTGATCGGCGCCGGTTACACCGGCCTGTCCTCTGCACTTTTTTTGCTGGAGAACGGCTTCAAGGTCACCGTGCTTGAGGCGGCCAAGGTGGGCTTTGGCGCGTCGGGTCGCAACGGTGGCCAGATCGTTAACAGTTATAGCCGCGACATTGATGTGATCGAGCGCAGCGTTAGCCCGCAGCAGGCGCAGTTGCTGGGCAACATGGCGTTCGAGGGGGGGCGCATCATTCGCGAGCGGGTGGCGAAGTACCAGATTCAGTGTGATTTGAAGGACGGCGGTGTGTTTGCCGCGCTCACTGATAAGCAAATGGGCCATCTGGAGTCGCAGAAGCGTTTATGGGAGCGTTTCGGCCATACCCAGCTTGAGCTGCTGGACCAGCGGCGCATTCGCGAGGTGGTGGCTTGCGATGAGTATGTGGGCGGCATGCTGGACATGAGCGGCGGGCATATTCATCCGCTCAACCTGGCGTTGGGCGAAGCGGCGGCGGTGGAGTCGCTGGGCGGGGTGATCTATGAGCAATCGCCAGCGGTGCGCATCGAGCGCGGCGCCAGTCCGGTGGTGCATACGCCGCAGGGCAAGGTCAAGGCCAAGTTCATTATCGTGGCGGGCAACGCTTATCTGGGCAACCTGGTGCCGGAATTGGCGGCCAAGTCCATGCCTTGCGGTACCCAGGTGATTGCCACCGAGCCGCTGGGCGAAGAGTTGGCCCGTAGACTGCTGCCGCAGGATTATTGCGTCGAAGACTGTAACTACCTGCTCGATTACTACCGGCTGACAGGCGACAAGCGTCTGATCTTTGGCGGTGGCGTGGTGTATGGCGCGAGGGATCCGGCGAACATTGAGGCGATCATTCGACCGAAGATGCTCAAGGCGTTCCCGCAGCTCAAGGATGTAAAGATCGATTACGCCTGGACCGGAAATTTCCTGCTGACGCTGTCGCGTCTTCCGCAGGTCGGGCGGCTGGGGGATAACATTTATTATTCCCAGGGCTGCAGCGGCCATGGCGTGACGTATACGCACTTGGCGGGCAAAGTCCTGGCCGAGGCGCTGCGTGGTCAGGCTGAGCGTTTTGATGCGTTTGCGGATCTGCCCCACTACCCCTTCCCCGGCGGTCAGTTGTTGCGTACGCCGTTTGCGGCGATGGGGGCTTGGTATTACGGGTTGCGGGATAAGTTGGGGTTCTGAGGCGGCCAACAACAGGGGGCTGCTTCGCAGCCCAGCGGGAGCAAGCTCCCTCGCCACGGGGCTTGTTCCAATCTTTCAAATTCCGAAAACAAAAAACCCCGGTCTTTCGACCAGGGTCTTTGCTATCGACTAGAAGGAGCTTTGCAGCTTTCTTCTTAGCTTCAAGGCGTTCAGTGGGCCTCGAAGCAGATATGGCGCAGCGGACGGGACTCGAACCCGCGACCCCCGGCGTGACAGGCCGGTATTCTAACCGACTGAACTACCGCTGCGTATCGCTATGGACTTGCGTCCAGTTAACTCGTCTGATCAAAACCCTTGGGCTTTAATCTCGAACCAGGCGAACCTGCTTCGGAAAATATGGCGCAGCGGACGGGACTCGAACCCGCGACCCCCGGCGTGACAGGCCGGTATTCTAACCGACTGAACTACCGCTGCGCGTCGGTGGAGGCTTTTGACAGCTTCCATCTTGCTTTCGCAAGACTCTCAAGAAACATGGTGGGTGATGACGGGATCGAACCGCCGACATTCTGCTTGTAAGGCAGACGCTCTCCCGGCTGAGCTAATCACCCTTTGCTGCGTTGAGGCCGCGAAATTTACGCAGGTACCGAAGCTAAGTCAATAGCAGCGTTGGATTTTTTTCAAAAACAGTTTCAAGCGGCGAGCTTCAAGCGACAAGTCAAAAGCAGTGGAGCCGCACCACCCTGCTTGCAGCTCAAAACTTGCCGCTTATAGCTGCTCGTCACTGATAAATCATCTTCTTGGTCATGCCGCCGTCAACGATGAATTCCTGACCAGTGACGAAACTGGCGTTGCGTGACAACAACCACGCCACCATCGCCGCCACGTCCTCCACCGTGCCTACCCTGCCCGCCGGATGCTGGGCATGATCGGCGTCGGTCAATGGCTCTGCGCGACGTTGTGATGGGTCCCGCGCATCGATCCAGCCAGGGCTGACCGCGTTGACGCGGATTTCCGGGCCCAGGCTGATCGCCAGGGCGTGGGTCAGCGCCAACAGACCACCCTTGCTTGCGGCATAGGCCTCGGTGTCGGGTTCCGATTGCGCGGCGCGGGTCGAGGCCAGATTGACGATGGCGCCGTTGTGGGCACGCAGGTAAGGCGCGCAATGCTTGGCCAGCAGCATCGGTCCGCCGAGGTTCACCGCCAGGACCCGGTTCCAGTGAGCCAGGTCCAGGCTTTCCAGGATGATGTTGTGCGGGTCGGCGATGGCCGCGTTGCACACCAGCGCGTCGAGCCGCCCGAACTGCCCGAGCACCTCGGCAATACCGGTGGCGACCTGCGCCTCGTCCGCCACATCCATCGTGATGAACCAGGCGTTGTCACCCAGGGTTTTCGCTACCTTGGAACCACGCTCGCGGTCCAGATCGGTCAGCACCACTTGCCAGCCTTCACAGATCAGCCAGGCGGCAATACCCAGGCCGATCCCCCGTGCGGCGCCCGTCACCAGGGCAACCCGGCCGTGAGTACCGCTCGGCGGCGTTGCCAGCTCGATCACAAGGCCGCCAACCCGCGGGCCAGGTCGGCTTGCAGGTCCGCTACGTCTTCCAGGCCGACCGCGACGCGGATCAGGCTGTCGCGAATGCCCGCCGCTTCACGTTCCTGCGGCGACAGGCGGCCATGGGACGTGGTGCTCGGGTGCGTGATAGTGGTCTTGCTGTCACCCAGGTTAGCGGTGATGGAAATCAATTTAGTGGCATCGATGAAGCGCCAGGCGCCCTCCTTGCCTCCCTTGACCTCGAAACTCACTACCGCGCCGAAACCGCGTTGCTGGCGCGCCGCCAAATCGTGTTGCGGATGGCTCTTGAGTCCGGCGTAATGGACTTTCTCGATGCCGTCCTGCTGCTCCAGCCACTCGGCCAGGACCTGGGCGTTGGCGCAATGGGCTTTCATGCGCAGGCCGAGGGTTTCCAGGCCTTTGAGGAAGATCCAGGCGTTGAACGGGCTGAGGGTCGGCCCGGCAGTGCGCAGGAAACCCACCACTTCTTTCATCTGCTCGCCACGACCGGCGACAACGCCGCCCATGCAACGGCCTTGGCCATCGATGAACTTGGTGGCCGAGTGCACCACCACATCCGCGCCCAATTTGAGCGGCTGTTGCAGCGCCGGGGTGCAGAAGCAGTTGTCGACCACCAGCATGGCGCCCTTGGCGTGGGCGATTTCCGCCAGCGCGGCGATGTCGACCAGTTCGGCGAGCGGATTGGACGGCGATTCGACGAACAGCAGCTTGGTATTGGCCTTGACCGCGGCATCCCAAGCGGACAGGTCCGCCAGGGGCACGTAGTCGACCTCCACGCCAAAGCGCTTGAAGTACTTCTCGAACAGGCTGATGGTCGAGCCAAAGACGCTGCGCGACACCAGTACATGATCGCCGGCGCTGCACAGGCTCATCACGACCGCCATGATCGCGGCCATGCCAGTGGCGGTGGCGACGGCTTGCTCGGCGCCTTCCAGGGCGGCGATGCGCTCCTCGAAAGCCCGGACGGTCGGATTGGTGTAACGCGAATAGACGTTGCCCGGCACCTCACCGGCAAAACGCGCCGCGGCATCGGCGGCGGTGCGGAAGACGTAGCTGGAGGTGAAGAACATCGGATCGCCATGCTCGGCTTCCGGTGTACGGTGCTGACCCGCGCGAACCGCCAGGGTATCGAACGCTACGCCTTCAAGGTCGCTGTCCAGCCGACCGGCATCCCAATCCTGACTCATGCTGTCACTCCTTAATCGGTTAAACGCAAACCGGCCCCTCAGGGCCGGTTCGTGACTCAGTTGTTGTACAGATCGATGATCGCGCTGACCGCCTGAGTCTTGGCCTTGGACGCATCGTTACGCGCGTTCTCGATCCGGTTCAGGTAGGCCTCGTCGATGTCGCCGGTGACGTACTTGCCGTCGAATACCGCGCAATCGAACTGCTCGATCTTGATCTTGCCGCCGCCGACCGCTTCGATCAGGTCCGGCAGGTCCTGGTAGATCAGCCAGTCGGCGCCGATCAGGTCGGCGACTTCCTGGGTCGTGCGGTTATGAGCGATCAGCTCATGGGCACTCGGCATGTCGATGCCGTAGACGTTCGGGTAGCGCACGGCCGGGGCCGCCGAGCAGAAATACACATTCTTGGCACCGGCTTCGCGGGCCATCTGGATGATCTGCTTGCAGGTGGTACCACGCACGATGGAGTCGTCCACCAGCATCACGTTCTTGCCGCGGAATTCCAGTTCGATGGCGTTGAGCTTCTGGCGTACGGATTTTTTCCGCGCAGCCTGGCCCGGCATGATGAAGGTACGGCCGATGTAGCGATTCTTCACGAAGCCTTCGCGGAACTTCACGCCCAGGTGGTTCGCCAGTTCCAGGGCCGCGGTGCGGCTGGTGTCCGGGATCGGGATGACTACGTCGATGTCGTGGTCCGGACGCTCGCGCAGGATCTTGTCGGCCAGCTTCTCGCCCATGCGCAGGCGCGCCTTGTAGACCGAGATACCGTCGATGATCGAGTCCGGACGCGCCAGGTAGACGTGTTCGAAGATGCACGGGGTCAGGCTCGGGTTGGTCGCGCACTGGCGGGTATACAGCTTGCCGTCTTCAGTGATGTAGACCGCTTCGCCCGGGGCCAGGTCGCGAATCAAGGTGAAGCCCAGCACGTCCAGGGAAACGCTCTCGGAGGCGATCATGTATTCCACGCCTTCGTCGGTGTGGCGCTGGCCGAACACGATCGGACGAATGCCGTGCGGGTCGCGGAAACCGACAATGCCGTAGCCGGTGATCATCGCCACCACCGAATAACCACCGACACAACGGTTGTGCACGTCGGTCACGGCGGCGAACACGTCCTCTTCGGTCGGCTGCAGCTTGCCGCGCTGGGCCAGCTCGTGAGCGAACACGTTGAGCATCACTTCCGAGTCGGAACTGGTGTTGACGTGGCGCAAGTCAGATTCGTAGATCTCCTTGGCCAGTTGCTCGACGTTGGTCAGGTTGCCGTTGTGCGCCAGGGTGATGCCGTACGGCGAGTTGACGTAGAACGGCTGGGCCTCGGCCGACGTCGAGCTGCCCGCGGTCGGGTAACGCACGTGCCCGATGCCCATGTGGCCGACGAGGCGCTGCATGTGACGCTGGTGGAACACGTCGCGCACCAGGCCATTGTCCTTGCGCAGGAATAACCGGCCGTCATGGCTGGTCACGATACCGGCAGCGTCCTGGCCGCGGTGCTGGAGCACGGTTAGCGCGTCATACAGCGCCTGATTGACGTTCGACTTACCGACGATACCGACGATGCCACACATGCGACGCAACCCCTACTTAATGGATCTGAACTGAACAACACTCACTGCGGCGTTTTGGCCATCGGCAAGAGTTGTTCCTTGAACGGTATTTCAGCGGGTACGCTGATACCGCTGGCAAGCCACTGACTGCTCCAACCCAGGATCAGGTTCTTGGACCAGTCTGCGACCAATAGAAATTGTGGCACGAGCCGGGACTCCTGCCACCACGTATCCTGTTGCACCGGCCCCAGGCTCAGCAGCCCGACGGCCACGACCACCAGCAACGCGCCACGCGCCGCGCCGAAGGCCATGCCCAGGAACCGGTCCGTCCCGGAAAGCCCGGTGACGCGAATCAGTTCGCCGATCAGATAATTGATCATTGCGCCAACCAGCAAGGTGGCGATAAACAAGATGGCACAGCCCGCGATCACGCGAGCCGATGGGGTTTCGATGTATCCGGCGAGGTACTGGGACAGCGAGCCACCAAACATCCAGGCTACGACTCCCGCGATGATCCAGGTCAACAGCGAGAGGGCTTCCTTGACGAAGCCGCGGCTCAGACTGATCAATGCGGAGATGGCGACGATTGCAACGATCGCCCAGTCAACCCAGGTAAATGGCACGGTGCAGCCTACAGACGGATAAGGCGGCGCATTTTAGCAGAGCGCAGGGCTGTCGGTAAGCGGCATGACTCAAATCAGCTAAATGGCCGTTCAACCGCGCTCTGGCTGGAAACGCACCACGAAACCCTTGAGGTTCTGCTGGCGATTGAGCAGGTCGCGCAGGCGGTCGGCTTCGGCACGCTCGATCAGCGGGCCGACAAACACCCGGTTCTTGCCATCGGCGGAACGGATATAGGCGTTGTAGCCTTGGCTGCGCAGGTTTTTCTGCAGTTTTTCAGCGCTTTCGCGGCTGGTGAGGCTGGCCAGTTGCACCGACCAACTGACGGACAGGCCATTGGCATCGACGCGGCTCTGTGTAGTGTCTGGCTTGGGGGCCGCAGTGATTGGCTGGGTTGGCGCCGGCTTGATCGCAGGTGCCGCCGGGACAGGCGTTGGCACTACAGCGGGTTTGGCGGGTGCTGCCGGAGCAGGCGCTGCGGCTGTCGATGCGGGCGCGGTCGGCGTGGACGCAGCCGGCGCGGCAGGATCGACGGATTGCTCGGCCAATTCCGCGTCGCTCGGCACCGGCTCCTGGGGCAATGCCTGCGGCTCGGGCACCGCCACCGGCTCGACCTGCACCGGTGGCACGGATGGCGCCTGGGGCGCGGACGGCGCATCAACCGTGACCTGGCGCTGCTCGTCCTGACGGGAAAACAGCATCGGCAGGAAAATCACTGCCAGGGCCACCAATACCAAGGCCCCGACCATGCGCTGCTTGTACGCTTTATCCAGCAATGCCATCTGCAGCTTCCTCCGTGGAGCGCCGGGCCAACCATTGAAGGGCCTCGGCAACGCAAAAAAATGATCCGAACAGCAGGATCTCATCAGCAGCCGTCGCCAGGGCGCACTGCCCTTCCAACGCGTCAGTCACGCTGCCATAGGCATCAACCGAAGCGCCACGACGCTGCAATGCTGTCTTCAACTCGCTTGCCGGACGCGAGCGCGGTGAATCCAGCGGCGCCACGGCCCAATGCTGGACACTAGCATCCAACGCGCCGACAACGCCATCCAAGTCCTTGTCCGACAGCAGCCCGAACACCGCCAAACGCTTGCCTGCCACCGGCCGCCGCGCCAGGCGCTCGGCCAGGTACTGCGCCGCGTGGGGGTTATGGCCGACATCCAGCAGCAGGTTGATGCGCTTGCCTTGCCAATCGAATGAACGGCGGTCGAGACGACCGACGACGCGGGTTGCCTGCAACGCCTGGACAATCTGGCCGGCGTCCCAAGGCAAGCCCAACAACGAGTAAGCCTGGAGCGCAAGCGCGGCGTTTTCCATCGGCAGGTCGAGCAGCGGCAGGTCATGCAGCTCCACCGGGTTGCCCTTGGCATCGGTGCCGCGCCACTGCCAATGCTGCTCGGTCATCGCCAGGTCGAAATCCCGTCCGCGCAGGGAGAATGGGCAGCCCAACTCGCGAACCTTGTCCAGCAAAGGCTGCGGCGGATCGAGGTCGCCACAGAGCGCGGGCGCGCCCTGGCGGAAGATACCGGCTTTTTCGAACGCGACGGATTCACGGGTATCACCCAAGTAATCGGCATGGTCCACGCCGATGCTGGTGACCAGCGCGACGTCCGCATCGACAAGGTTGACCGCATCCAGCCGTCCGCCCAGGCCGACTTCCAGCACGACGGCATCCAGGCCGGCACGGGCGAACAACCAGAACGCCGCGAGGGTGCCCATCTCAAAATAGGTCAGGGATGTCTCGCCTCGCCCGGCTTCCACCGCGGCGAAGGCTTCGCACAGCTCGGCATCAGTGGCCTCGACGTCGTTGACCTGAACCCGCTCGTTATAGCGCAGCAGGTGCGGCGAACTGTAGACCCCGACGCTCAGCCCCTGGGCACGCAGCAGCGAAGCCACAAAGGCGCAGGTCGACCCCTTGCCGTTGGTGCCGGTCACCGTGATGACCCGGGGCGCCGGCTTGGCCAGTCCCATGCGGGACGCTACCGCTTGCGAGCGCTCCAGCCCCATGTCGATGGCCGATGGATGCAACTGCTCGAGGTAGGCAAGCCAGTCGCCCAGGGTACGTTGGATCATAGGCCAGCAGGCGCCGGTGGAACCACAATCGGCTCGATCGGTGCGGCAACGAAGGTCGGCGTCGGCAGACCCATCAGTTGCGCCAGCAGGTTGCCCAGGCGCGGACGCAGTTCCTGGCGGTGAATGATCATGTCGATGGCGCCGTGCTCCAGCAGGAACTCACTGCGCTGGAAGCCTTCCGGCAGCTTCTCGCGCACGGTCTGCTCGATCACACGCGGGCCGGCAAAGCCGATCAGCGCCTTCGGCTCGCCGACGATCACGTCGCCCAGCATCGCCAGACTGGCGGAAACACCGCCATAGACCGGGTCGGTCAGCACCGAGATGAACGGAATACCTTCTTCTCGCAGACGCGCCAGCACCGCTGAGGTCTTGGCCATTTGCATCAGGGAAATCAGCGCTTCCTGCATCCGCGCACCGCCGGAAGCGGCAAAGCAGATCATCGGGCAACGGTTTTCCAGTGCGTGGTTGGCGGCGCGAACGAAGCGCTCGCCGACGATGGCGCCCATGGAACCGCCCATGAAGGAGAACTCGAAAGCCGAAACCACCACAGGCATGCCCAGCAAAGTACCGCTCATGGACACCAGGGCGTCTTTTTCACCGGTCTGCTTCTGGGCAGCGGTCAGGCGATCCTTGTACTTCTTGCCGTCGCGGAACTTCAGGCGGTCCACCGGCTCCAGCTCGGCGCCCAGCTCCACGCGGCCTTCCGCGTCGAGGAAAATATCGATACGGGCACGCGCGCCAATGCGCATGTGGTGGTTGCACTTGGGGCAAACGTCCAGGGTCTTTTCCAGCTCGGGACGGTACAGCACCGCCTCGCAGGAAGGACATTTGTGCCACAGACCTTCAGGCACCGAGCTTTTCTTCACCTCGGAACGCATGATCGAAGGGATCAGTTTGTCTACCAACCAGTTGCTCATGCTTTCTTTCTCCAGTACCGGCGGCCCGAACGCTTTGGTTCGCGGCCCCGCGTATGCCCTTGAGCTCAAATTCATTGTGCGGCGAGGATTGAGCAACCACCGCGGTCAGCGCGAAACATGACCTGCGTGCAGCCCAACCTCCTCAGCCATCCCGGCGACCGCTGCACTGCGGTCGCCACTACGCTATCGGCCCACCCGGAGGCGGTGCCTGCCTGCTTTGTACAGTGCAGGTATGGACGGCGGCAGTCTGCCAGCCGTCACATTGACTACTGGCTGTTGCGAACAGCAGCCATGAACGCACGAATCTTTGCTGGATCCTTGATGCCCTTGGCCTGCTCCACCCCGCCACTGACGTCCACCGCATAGGGGCGAACCTGGGCAATGGCCGCGGCGACGTTGTCCGCCGTCAGGCCGCCGGCGAGGATGATCGGCTTGTCCAGGCCTTGTGGCACCAGCGACCAATCGAACGCTTCGCCGGTGCCGCCAGGAATGCCTTCCACGTAGGTATCCAGCAAAATACCGCTGGCACCGGCGAAAGCCGCGCAACTGGCGGCGATGTCATCACCGGCCTTGACCCGCAACGCCTTGATATACGGGCGATGCCAACCTTCGCAATCGGCGGGTGTCTCGTCACCGTGAAACTGCAGCAGGGCCAGCGGCACCGCATCGAGGATCTCGCCCAGCTCGCAACGACTGGCGTTGACGAACAGACCTACCGGCGTGACGAACGGCGGCAACGCCCGGATGATCCCCCTCGCCTGTTGCACCGTCACCGCTCGCGGGCTCTTGGCATAGAACACCAGCCCGATGGCGTCCGCACCGGCCTCGACCGCTGCCAGCGCATCTTCGACGCGGGTGATTCCGCATATCTTGCTGCGAACGACCGGCATGGTGGATAAAACCTCAGGCAAATCCGTGAAAGTCCCGGATGGTAACAAATGCAACGAAGGCCGTCAGCCGTCGAGTTCCGAGAAGCCCGTGAGGAAATGTGGCCCGATGTAACGCTCCGGCAGCTCGAACTCATCGTGGTATTCCACCTGTACCAGATATAAGCCAAACGGGTGCGCGGTGACGCCACCGGTACGGCGTATGCGGCTCTCGAGCACTTCCTTGATCCATTCCACCGGTCGTTCACCCGCACCAATGGTCATCAGAACGCCGGCTATGTTGCGTACCATGTGGTGCAGGAACGCGCTCGCGCGAATGTCGAGTACGATCATCTTGCCGTGACGGGTCACGCGCAGGTGATGCAGTTCCTTGATCGGCGACTTGGCCTGGCACTGGCCGGCGCGAAAGGCACTGAAGTCGTGGACACCGACCAGGTATTGCGCGGCCTCGGCCATGCGTTCGACGTCCAGCGGGCGGTGGTTCCAGGTGATTTCTTCGTTCAGGTGCGCCGGGCGGATCTGGTCGTTGTAGATCACGTAGCGATAACGCCGGGCGATGGCCTTGAAGCGCGCGTGAAAATGCCCAGGCATCGCCTTGGCCCAGCTGACGCTGACGTCGTGGGGCAAGTTGATGTTGGCGCCCATGACCCAGGCTTTCATCGAGCGCTCGACCTGGGTGTCGAAATGCACCACCTGGCCGCAAGCATGCACGCCGGCATCGGTACGCCCGGCGCAATGCAGCGACACGGGCGAGTCGGCGACTTTGGACAGCGCGTTTTCAAGGGTTTCCTGCACCGTCAGCACGCCGGAGGCCTGACGCTGCCAGCCGCGATAGCGCGAGCCTTTGTATTCAACGCCCAGGGCGATCCGGAAAAAGCCGTCGGCCGCCATTTCGGCGGCTGGGTTGTCTATGTTTGCCAAGGAATTACAGCCTGCTGAGGTACGCAAAGGCGGGCATTATAAGGCCGCAGCGACGGGATGCCAGCGCAACCGGTGGTCCTTGGCCACGATGAATCGCACGCAAACAAAAACGGCAGCCTCATCGGCTGCCGTTGTTGGTCTACAGCTGAATCACGCCAGGCGCGAGAGCATTTCCTGTGCTTCGCTCTTCTGCGTGGCGTCGCCTTCGCTGAGGACTTCGCCGAGGATATCCCGCGCACCGTCGCTGTCGCCCATATCGATGTAGGCCTGGGCCAGGTCGAGCTTGGTTGCCACTTCGTTGGTGCCGCTGAGGAAGTCGAAGTCTTCCGGTTCATCGCCAGCACTCGCCAAGGCGTCTTCGGCGGTGAAGGTTGGCTGGCTCAGGCTGTCGGACAGGCGATCCAACTCGGCGTTGACATCATCCAGTTCCGATTCGAAAGCGTCTTTCGGCCGGTGCTGGGCGTCCATCTCGTCGGCCAGGGACAGATCGAAATCCGCTGGCAGCTCAAGATCGTCGGACGGGGTGTCATCCAAGGCCGGCGTGTCGGCGGCTGGCGTGTCCAAGCCTTTGAGATCATCGTCCAGGTCCAGCAGGAAATCTTCATCAGCCAAGGCTGGCGCCGGAGCATCGGCACCCAGGTCCAGGTCGAAGTCCGACAGATCGTCGAGGCTTTCGTTAGCCTGATTGGCTTCGGTCTGCTGCTTGAGCAGCGCCTCGAAGTCCAAGTCGTCGTCGGCTGGAAATGCGTCCAGCTCGACAGCAGGCTCCGGCGCCGCAGGTGTCGGTGTCTCCAGATCGTCCAGGCTCAAGTCAAAGGCACTGTCGAGCTCTTCATTGGTCGCTGGCGTGTCTTCCAGCAGCGACTTGACGTATTCAGCATCCAGCTCGGCGGCGACTGCCGCAGCGGCCAAGCCTGCGCCGGCGGCGACCGCCATGGCCGGAAAACGGCTCTTGAGCTGTTCAACCTGCGCGTAGTTCTCGCCGTTGGCGACCAGTTGGCGCTCCTGGGCCACAAAGGCATCGCGGTCGCCTTGCTGGCCATAGACCTCCATCAATTTCAGCCGCAGATCGCTGCGCTGGGGCTCGGCCTTGATGCCTTGCTCCAGCAGGTCAGCGGCCTGGTTCAAGCGACCGCGATCGATGTGAGACTGGGCCTGGGGCAACACATCGTCATCGGAAGGCTCGGCGGCCGGTGCCACCAGCGGTGCGGCGATCGGTGGCGTGACGATCACGGGCGCAACCAACGGAGCTGGCTTGGGTACTGGCGCCGGGGCTGGCTTGGGCTCGAGCTTTACGCTTGGCGGTGGAACATCAATGCCCTCGAAGCTGCTCGGGGGCAGATCGAGCTCCGGGGAGAAGTCGGCCTCCTCCTCGAGGGCTCGAGCCATGCGCAGATGTTTCTCAGCTTCCTGCTGGGCCTTGCGGCGACGGGCAAGCAACAACAGCAGGAGCAAGAGGACCAACGCGCCACCGCCGATCAGACCCAACAGGATCGGATTGGTCAGCAGGTCGTTGTACTTTTTCTCATCGGAAGCAGCCGGTGTCGGCTCGACCGGAGTGGCCGGCGGAGTCGCCTCTGGGGCGGCTTCGGGTGCTGGCGTTGGTGTCGGGGCTTGTGCCGACGGCCCAGGGGTCAACTCTGCCGACATCGTCGGGGTCGATCCGCCAGCCGGAGGAACAGCGGCGCCCTCGCCCTGCATCTTGGCCAGTTGATTGTTCTTCAGTTCGATCAGGCGCTGCAATTTGTCCAGCTGGCTTTGCAGATCGGCCATGCGGCTTTTCAGTTCTTCATTGTCGCGGCGGGCCGAATCGAGGCTCTCCTGCGTCACCGCAAGCTTGTCGCTCAGCGCCTGGGCATCGCCAGCGGCCCCTTTGCCCTTGTTGCCGGCCTTCGCCGACTCGGCGGAAACCAGGCTCAGGTTATCGCGACCGGCCGCCTGGGCTGGCGCGCCTTCATTAGCACCACGCTTGGTGGCGTCCAACTGCTGTCGACCGTTACCTGCCACACCCCGACGCCCCTGGCGCCAGGCAGCATTCTGCGCGGCCACTTCAGCGATGGCCTGGGGTTGTGGCAACGCGGTGCTTTGCACTGGGTCCGGCAGCCGCAGTACTTGGCCGGTCTTGAGCAGGTTGATGTTGCCGTTGATGAATGCGTTCGGGTTCAGCGCTTGAATCGCCAGCATGGTCTGCTGCACGGACCCGCCATTACGCACCTTGGCGGCGATTTCCCACAGGGTGTCGCGCGGCGTGGTGGTGTATTGGGAAGGCTTGGTGGCGCCGGTGACTGGCGAAGAGACCGCCTGGGACGGCTTGGCCCGGGCGGCATCGGCGGCCTGCGGCGAGAATTTGGACGGATCGACCAGCACACTGTAGTCGCGCAGCAAACGGCCATTGGGCCACATCACTTGCACGAGGAACTTGACCATGGGCTCGGACATTGGCCGACTGGACGTCACCCGCAGGACACTCTTGCCGTTGGCGTTGATTACCGGGGTGAAGCTCAGGTCATTGAGAAACGCTTGGCGATCGATGCCTGCCTTGGCGAATTCTTCGGGCGGAGCCAGGCTTGGCACGACTTCGGCGGCCGTCAGCTGCTGGACATCGAGCAGCTCGATCTCAGCCACAAGAGGTTGGTTCGGCGGCGACTTCAGGGTCAATTCCCCGAGCCCGAGCGCTTGCGCCATACCGGAGGACAGCGCCGAGGCGGCCGCTATTGCTAACACCAGTTTGCGAACTTGAACCATAGCCTCTTCCTTTGTTTGAACATTCCTCGGCCAGCGAGAAGGTGTTGATGCCGCTGCCGTAAGGCATTGCGCGCAGCCCCGAAGCGACGGCGCGCGCGATCGTTTCACTCATGCCCAGGAGAAGTCCCCGGGAGGGAGGTTCGCCTTCAGCATTCTGACCAAGCATAGCGCCCAGCTAGAACCATTCGACAAATTGTTGCCAAGTATCTTTTACAGCAGGTCTTTTATCAACAACTCAGCCACCTGCACCGCATTGAGCGCCCCACCCTTGCGCACGTTATCTGACGTCAGCCACATATTTAGTTCCGCCGGGTCGTCGATACCGCCGCGTACGCGTCCGATATAAACCACGTCCTGCCCCACCGCATCCCCCACTGGGGTCGGGTAATCGCCTGCGTCTACCAGCTCGATGCCAGGGGCCGCTTCCAGAGCTGCGTTGATCTTCGCCAGGTCAATGGCACGGGCAGACTGCACGGTCACGCTAAAGCTATCGCCAAAAAACACCGGGGCTTGAATGCAAGTGACGGAAATCTTTAACAAAGGTTGTTCCAATACCTGGCGCAACTCGCCCACCAGGCGCTTTTCCAGCGATGTGTGACCCTGTTCGTCGGGAGCACCGACCTGGGCCAGCAGGTTGAATGCCATCTGCCGGTCGAAGAATTTCGGCTCGAGTGGGCGAGCGTTGAGTAGCTCGGCGGTCTGGCGCGCCAACTCGCTCACCGCCGCGCGCCCCTGGGCGGACACGGCGAGGCTGGCGGTCAGGCTGATGCGTTCCATCTCCAGGCATTCGCGCAGCGGTGCCAATGCAACAGCCAACACCGTCGCCGAGGCGCTGGGGCTGCTGACCTGGATTGGCTTGCGCAGGTTAGCCAGCTTCTTCGGGTTGGCCTCCGGCACAATCTGCGGCGCCTGTTCTGGCGGCAACGCGCCGGACAGATCTATCAGCGCACAACCGGCAGCCGTGGCACGCGGGGCGAAACTCAGGGTGACCGCCGGTCCGGCCGCGAAGAACGCCAGTTGGACTTTGCTGAAATCAAATTCATCGACCTCACGCACCCGCACGTTTTTGCCGCGAAACATCACCGAGCTTCCCGCCGATTCGCTGCTGGCCAGCAGGTGCAGGGTGCCGACCGGAAAATCCCGCTCTTCGAGAATCTGGACTAGGGTTTCGCCGACAGTACCGGTGGCGCCGATCACGGCAATATCAAAGGACTGGCTCATGGGTCTACCTCAGGTAAAACGTGGGGAGCGGCACTTTACCGGCTGGTTGGCGGGCAAGCAATTGGACAGCGGGGAGCTTGTGGCGAGGGATTTCACCAGACCAATAAAAAACCCGCACCTCTCGCAAGGCGCGGGTTCTTTCACGGCAGCAATCGATCAACGTTCGAGCAGGATCCGCAACATGCGACGCAACGGCTCGGCCGCGCCCCACAACAGTTGGTCGCCAACGGTGAAGGCACCGACGAATTGCGACCCCATGTTCAGTTTGCGCAGACGGCCCACCGGCACGTTCAGGGTGCCAGTGACCTTGGTCGGGCTCAGCTCCTGCATGCTGGTTTCACGACTGTTCGGCACCAGCTTGACCCAAGGGTTGTGCTGGCTGATCAGGCCTTCAATGTCGGCAATCGGCACGTCTTTGTTCAGCTTGATGGTCAGCGCCTGGCTGTGGCAACGCATCGCACCGATACGCACGCAGATGCCGTCCACCGGGATCGGGCTCTTGAAGCGACCCAGGATCTTGTTGGTCTCGGCCTGGGCCTTCCACTCTTCACGGCTCTGGCCGTTGGGCAGTTCCTTGTCGATCCAGGGGATCAGGCTGCCGGCCAGCGGTACGCCGAAGTTCTCGGTCGGGTAGGCATCGCTGCGCATCGCCTCGGCGACCTTGCGGTCGATGTCGAGGATGGCGCTGGCCGGGTTGGCCAGCTCATCGGCAACGGCGCCGTGAGTCACGCCCATTTGCTTGATCAGCTCTCGCATGTGCTGCGCGCCGCCACCGGACGCCGCTTGGTAGGTCATGGCGCTCATCCATTCCACCAGGCCGGCTTCGAACAGGCCGCCGAGGCCCATCAGCATCAGGCTGACGGTGCAGTTGCCACCAATGTAGTTCTTGGTGCCCGCATCCAGCTGCTGGTCGATGACCTTGCGGTTGACCGGGTCGAGGATGATCACCGCGTCGTCCTGCATGCGCAGGCTGGAAGCGGCGTCGATCCAGTAGCCCTGCCAGCCGGCTTCACGCAGCTTGGGGAACACTTCGCTGGTGTAGTCGCCGCCCTGGCAGGTCAGGATCACGTCGAGGGTCTTGAGCTCTTCGATGCTGTAGGCATCCTTGAGCGCACCAGTGTCCTTGCCCACGGATGGGCCTTGGCCACCGACATTGGAAGTGGTGAAGAACACCGGCTCAATGAGATCGAAATCCTGCTCTTCCAGCATTCGCTGCATGAGCACGGAACCGACCATGCCGCGCCAACCGATCAGACCTACACGTTTCATCGCAACTACACCTATACAAAAGTGGGCCACCGTCGAAGCGGTGGGCCCGAAAGATTACAGATTCCGCAGCGCGGCGACTACTGCATCGCCCATTTGCTGCGTACCGACTTTGGTACAACCTTGCGACCAGATATCACCGGTGCGCAAGCCTTGGTCCAGGACCACGCTGACAGCTTTTTCGATCGCGTCGGCGGCATCGTTCAAGTTGAAGCTGTAACGCAGCATCATCGACACCGACAGGATGGTCGCCAATGGGTTGGCAATGCCCTGCCCGGCGATGTCCGGCGCCGAACCGTGGCAAGGCTCGTACATGCCCTTGTTGTTGGCGTCCAGGGAGGCCGACGGCAGCATGCCGATGGAGCCGGTGAGCATCGACGCTTCGTCGGACAGGATGTCGCCGAACATGTTGTCGGTGACGATCACATCGAACTGCTTCGGTGCGCGTACCAGTTGCATGGCGGCGTTGTCGACGTACATGTGGCTCAGCTCGATGTCCGGATAATCCTTGGCCACCTGCTCGACCACTTCGCGCCACAGTTGGCTGGAAGCCAGCACGTTAGCCTTGTCCACGGAGCAGAGCTTCTTGCCACGCACGCGGGCCATGTCGAAGCCAACCCGAGCGATGCGGCGGATTTCGCTTTCGCTGTACGGCAGCGTGTCATAGGCCTGGCGCTCGCCATTCTCCAACTCACGAGTGCCGCGCGGGGCGCCGAAGTAGATACCGCCGGTCAGCTCACGGACGATGAGGATGTCCAGCCCCGAGACGATTTCAGGCTTCAGGCTGGAGGCATCGGCCAGTTGTGGGTAAAGGATCGCCGGGCGCAAATTGCCGAACAGGCCCAGTTGCGCGCGAATCTTCAGCAGGCCGCGCTCAGGGCGGATGTCACGTTCGATCTTGTCCCATTTCGGGCCGCCCACGGCACCCAGCAGCACGGCATCGGCAGCACGGGCACGGTCCAGGGTTTCGTCGGCCAGCGGCACGCCGTGCTTGTCGATGGCCGCGCCGCCGATCACGTCGTGGCTGAGCTCGAAGCCCAAGCCGTACTTGTCGTTCGCCAGCTCCAGGACCTTGACCGCCTCGGCCATGATTTCCGGGCCAATGCCATCACCTGGGAGAATCAGAATCTGCTTGCTCATGCTTTCCTCATTTGCTCTGTCGGAACACGCCTCTGGGCATGGCCGGGAAAAATGTTATCGCTCGGCCCACAGCACCAGTACATCCGTACTGAACGAACCATCGGCCTCAATCTGAAAATATTCACGCACTTCATCGCCCATCGAGCGCTGCAACTCAAGAATCGCCGCTCGCATCACGTCCGGGGTGCGCATGCGCTCGACCCACGATTGGTACTCCAGGCGCAAGCGCTGACGAGAGGTGCTCCGGGTGTGCAGCCCCGCCTCGCTGACCTGGCGCAACCACTCGGCGGCCGAATAGTCGCGCACATGGCTGGTGTCGCGCAGCACTTCGACGCTTTGCAAGTAGGTATCGAACAGCGGCGTGCCCGGCGACAGGATGTCGATGAACGCCATCACCCCACCCGGCTTGAGCACCCGGCGAACTTCGCGCAGCGCCAGGCCCAGGTCGCTCCAATGATGCGCCGAATAGCGGCTGAAGACGAAATCGAACTCGCCGTCGGCAAACGGCAGGCGCTCGGCGGCGCCACGTACCGTGCTGATATTGCCCAGGCCACGCTCCGCTGCCGCCGTGGCGACTACGTCGAGCATTTGCTGGGACAAATCATAAGCCACCACTTCACTGGCCAGCGGCGCGACGTGGAAACTCACATGGCCAGCGCCGCAGCCCAGATCCAGCACGCGGGCATCGCCGCGACCGGCCAACGCCGCCTGTAGCAGTGCGAATTCGGCACCCTGGGCGTGCACGGCACTGCTCAGATAGGCCGAGGCCTGTTCACCGAATTGCTTTTGTACAACCTGACTGTGGGCGGCGCTGGTCATGGAATGTCCTTATGGTTTCGTGTCGCTGGCGTCTCTACTCGTTACGCAAAATCAAGCATCGCGAAACAACCAAGGCTGGCTCGCCCGATGCTTGGCCTCGAACGCGGCAATCGCCTCGCCGTCCTGCAAGGTCAGGCCGATGTCATCCAGGCCGTTGAGCAGGCAGTGCTTGCGGAACGCGTCGATCTCGAAACCCAGCACCTTGCCGTCGGGACGGGTCACGGTCTGGGCGGCCAAGTCGATCTGCAATTGATAGCCGGGGTTGGCCTCGACCTGCTGGAACAGCTCATCCACCTCAGCATCGCTGAGGATGATCGGCAGCAAGCCGTTCTTGAAGCTGTTGTTGAAGAAGATGTCGGCGTAGCTCGGCGCGATGATGCTGCGGAAACCGTACTCTTCCAGGGCCCATGGCGCGTGCTCGCGGCTCGAACCGCAGCCGAAGTTCTCCCGGGCCAACAACACGCTGGCGCCCTGGTACCGCTCGGCGTTGAGCACGAAATCCTTGTTCAACGGACGCTTGGAGTTGTCCTGGTACGGCTGGCCGACATCCAGGTAGCGCCATTCATCGAACAGGTTCGGGCCGAAGCCGGTACGCTTGATGGACTTCAAGAACTGCTTGGGAATGATCTGGTCGGTGTCGACGTTGGCACGATCCAAAGGCGCGACAAGACCGG
This sequence comes from Pseudomonas sp. SWRI154, assembly GCF_014268645.1. Classification (NCBI taxonomy): domain Bacteria; kingdom Pseudomonadati; phylum Pseudomonadota; class Gammaproteobacteria; order Pseudomonadales; family Pseudomonadaceae; genus Pseudomonas; species Pseudomonas sp. SWRI154. Next base: position 10,243 of record NZ_JABWQW010000043.1, on the reverse strand, counting down.
TGTGCTGGGTAAAAGCTTTCATGCTGCGCTCCTTCAGATCAATTCGCGGACATCGACAAAACGGCCGTTGACAGCAGCGGCGGCGGCCATCGCCGGGCTCACCAGGTGCGTGCGGCCACCGGCGCCTTGACGGCCTTCGAAGTTTCGGTTGGACGTCGAGGCGCAATGCTCGCCCGATTCCAGGCGATCCGGGTTCATCGCCAAGCACATGGAGCACCCTGGCTCGCGCCATTCGAAACCGGCCTCGAGGAAAATCTTGTCCAACCCTTCCGCTTCGGCCTGGGCTTTCACCAGGCCTGAGCCCGGCACCACGATGGCCTGCTTGATGGTCGAGGCGACCTTGCGGCCCTTGGCGATCACCGCAGCGGCGCGCAAGTCTTCGATACGCGAGTTGGTGCAGGAGCCGATGAACACGCGGTCGAGCTGAATGTCGGTGATCGCCTGGTTGGCGCTCAGGCCCATGTATTTCAAGGCGCGGACAATGGAGTCGCGCTTGACCAGGTCCATTTCCTTGGCCGGATCCGGCACGTTCTGGTCCACCGCCAAGACCATTTCCGGGGAAGTGCCCCAGCTGACTTGCGGCTTGATCTGCGTTGCGTCGAGTTCGACCACCGTGTCGAACTTGGCATCGGCATCGGAGACCAGGTCTTTCCAGGCTTCGACCGCCATGTCCCATTCGGCGCCTTTTGGCGAGAACGGACGACCCTTGACGTATTCCACGGTTTTTTCATCGGCGGCCACCAGGCCGACGCGGGCACCGGCCTCGATGGACATGTTGCAGATGGTCATGCGGCCTTCCACCGACAAGTCACGGATCGCGCTGCCGGCGAACTCGATGGCGTGGCCGTTGCCCCCGGCGGTGCCGATCTTGCCAATCACGGCCAGGACGATGTCCTTGGCGGTCACGCCGAACGGCAGCTTGCCCTCGACGCGCACCAGCATGTTTTTCATCTTCTTGGCGACCAGGCACTGAGTGGCGAGCACATGCTCGACCTCAGAGGTGCCAATGCCATGGGCCAAAGCGCCGAACGCACCGTGAGTCGAGGTGTGCGAGTCGCCGCAAACCACGGTCATGCCCGGCAAGGTCGCGCCCTGCTCCGGGCCGATCACATGGACGATGCCCTGGCGCACGTCGTTCATCTTGAATTCGACAATGCCGTATTCGTCGCAGTTATCGTCGAGGGTCTGGACCTGCAGGCGTGAGACCTGGTCGGCAATGGCCTCGATGCCGCCCTTGCGCTCCGGGGTGGTCGGTACGTTGTGGTCCGGGGTGGCGATGTTGGCATCGATACGCCAAGGCTTGCGCCCGGCCAGGCGCAGACCTTCGAAGGCTTGCGGCGAGGTCACTTCGTGGATGATGTGACGGTCGATGTAGATCAGCGCCGAGCCATCGTCGCGCTGCTTGACCAAATGCGAATCCCAGAGCTTGTCGTAGAGCGTTTTGCCGGCCATCAGACGGTTTCCTCATCAGCTTGTTTCTATGCCCCGGGCCTCGAACGAATCAATAACCCCTTGGCTTGTGAGGCTGATGGTAAGAGGGTACATTAAATAACTCAAATTCATAATTTTCATGCTTTGCATAACCAACTGGAATTCGACCCAACCGCCATGGACCTTGCCAACCTCAATGCCTTTATTGCCATCGCCGAAACCGGCAGTTTCTCCGGCGCCGGCGAGCGCCTGCACCTGACCCAGCCGGCCATCAGCAAGCGCATCGCCGGGCTGGAACAGCAACTCAAGGTGCGCCTGTTTGACCGGCTGGGCCGGGAAGTCGGCCTGACCGAAGCCGGGCGGGCCCTGCTGCCACGGGCCTATCAGATCCTCAACGTACTGGACGACACCCGCCGTGCCCTGACCAACCTGACCGGCGAAGTGACAGGGCGCCTGACGCTCGCCACCAGCCACCACATCGGCTTGCATCGACTGCCGCCGCTGTTAAGGGAATTCACCCGACGTTACCCACAGGTGGCATTGGATATTCAGTTCCTGGATTCAGAAGTGGCCTACGAGGAAATCCTCCATGGCCGGGCGGAACTGGCAGTCATTACCCTGGCCCCCGAGCCCCATTCACTGGTGCGAGCCACACCGGTGTGGGACGACCCGCTGGATTTCGTGGTGGCGCCGGAACATGCATTGCTGGACAACGGCGCGGTGAGCCTGGCGGACATCGCCCTGCATCCGGCGGTTTTTCCAGGCGGCAACACCTTCACCCATCACATTGTGCGACGGCTGTTCGAGGCCCAGGGGCTGACGCCGAACATCGCCATGAGCACGAATTACTTGGAAACCATAAAAATGATGGTCTCCATCGGCCTGGCCTGGAGCGTTTTGCCGCGCACCATGCTCGATGAACAGGTGGCGCGCGTGCCTTTACCGGGCATACAGCTCAGTCGCCAGCTAGGCTATATCTTGCACACCGAAAGGACGCTGTCGAACGCTGCGCGGGCTTTCATGGCTCTATTGGATGCACAAGTCGATCTGCCACGGACACCGGCATAAGTTGTGCTACTCCTATAGGGCCATTACGCCTGCGCTTAACCCCCATCTGCCAAGGCCCGCTAGAGAATGCCCAAACCCGCCGACCACCTCCCGCCCCTGCCGCGCATCCAGGCACTCGACCCGAAGCGGTCCGAGCAAAGCTGGGACAGCGCGCCACAGTTGCTGGCCGCCCTGAACGGTGCGCGCCTGGGTGCCTGGTCGTGGGACATCGACACCGGGCAGATCAGTTGGTCGCGAGGCACCCAGGCGCTGTTCGGCTTCGATCCGCGCCAGCCGTTACCAGCGGACGTTGACTACCTCGACCTGCTACTGCCGGAAGACCGAGCCAGGGCCATGCGTGCTTTTCACGCGGCGGTGGCCGGCGCGCCACTGGAACAGGCGATGCACCACCGCATCGTCTGGCCCGATGGCAGCCTGCATTGGCTGGAAATCAACGGCAGCGTGTTGCCGGACAAGCATGGCCGCCCGCGCATGATCGGGGTGATTCGCGAAATCACCCACCAGCGCGAACGGGAACAGGCATTGCGCAGCTCGGAAAAGCGCTTCGCCACGCTTTTTCACCTGTGCCCTAACATGGTCTTGCTGACCCGCCAGGAGGACGGGCTCATCAGCGAGGCCAACCAGTATTTCGAAAGCCTGTTCGGCTGGCCGGTGCATGCTGTGATTGGCCGTACCACCCTCGAATTGGGCTTGTGGGTCGACCCTTCGCAGCGGGCGAAGCTGGTTGAGGCGACCAAGGCCAAAGGCGAACTGATCAGCATGGAAGTGGAATTCCGTGCCAGCAACGGCCAGGTCCACAACGGCATTCTCAGCGCGCAGAAAGTCGAGCTGGAAGGCCAACCGTACCTGCTGAGCACGTTCCTCGACACCACCGAACGCAAACTCGCCGAACAGGCCCTGAAGGACAGCCAGGACCGCCTCGACCTGGCCCTCGACTCGGCGCAACTGGGCACCTGGGATTGGCACATTCCCAGCGGCATGCTCTACGGCTCGGCCCGGGCCGCGCAACTTCACGGCCTGGAGCCCAAGGCTTTTCACGAATCGTTCGACGCGTTTTTCGAAGGCGTGCCCACCGAGGAACGCAACAACATGCGCAACGCCTACCGCAGCCTGCGCGAAGGCCCGGCGGGCAACTATCAATTGACCTATCGCGTGCAGTTGCCGGACGGCAGCTCGCGTTATCTGGAGAGCCGCGCCCGCCTCTATCGCAACGACGACGGCAGCCCCTTGCGCATGGCCGGCACGTTGCTTGACATCACTGACCAGGTAGAGCGCGAGCAGAGCCTGGCGGCATCGGAGGAAAAGTTCGCCACTCTGTTTCAGGTCAGCCCCGACCCGATTTGCGTCACCCACCAGGATGACGGCAGGTTCCTCGAGGTCAATTCCAGCTTCACCCAGACCTTCGGTTGGGCAGCCAGCGACGTGCTCGGTCGCAGCGCCGACGAGATCGGCCTGTGGGACGCCTCGGGCAGCAGCCTGCAACGCATCGAGCGGGTGATCCGCGAGCAATCGCTGAGCAACGTCGCCATGGTGGTCTATCACAAAAATGGCCAGCCGTTGACCTGCGTCATTTCCAGCCGACAGATCCACGTCGGCAACCAGCCCTGCATAGTCACTACACTGCGCGACATCACCCAGCAGCAACGCTCCGAAGCGGCGCTAAAGGCCAGCGAGGAGAAGTTCGCCAAGGCGTTCCATTCCAGCCCTGACGCCATCACCATTACCGAACTCGAAAGCGGCCGCTACCTGGAGGTCAACGACGGCTTCTGCCGCCTGACCGGCTACCGCGCCGACGAGGTGATTGGCCGCACGGTCTACGAGGTCGGCATCTGGGCCGAAGAGAAACAGCGAACGGCGCTGCTGGCCGAATTGCAGCTCAAGGGCCGCGTCGTGCATCAGGAAATGCTTGGACGCAACAAACGCGGAGAAACCCTCACCGTCGAAGTGTCGGTGGAGCCCATCACGCTCAACGAGACCGCCTGCCTGTTGCTGACCGCCCGGGACGTAAGCCTGCTGCGCAACGCCGAAGCGCAGATCCGCCACCTGGCCTACCACGATCCGCTGACCAATCTGCCCAACCGGGCGCTGCTGCTGGATCGGTTGAGCCAGCAGATCGCCTTGCTCAAGCGCCATAACCTGCGCGGGGCTTTGCTGTTCCTCGACCTGGACCACTTCAAGCACATCAACGACTCCCTCGGTCATCCGGTCGGCGACACGGTGCTGAAAATCATCACTGCGCGCCTCGAAGCCAGTGTCCGCCTCGAAGACACCGTAGCGCGACTGGGCGGTGATGAATTCGTGGTACTGCTCAGCGGCCTGGAAGGCACGCGCGGCGCGGTCACGCAACAGGTCCAGACCCTCGCCGACACCTTGCGTGAATTGCTCTCGGAACCGATGTTCCTCGACGGCCAACGGCTGCAAGTGACCCCGAGCATCGGCATGGCGTTGATTCCGGACCACGGCTCCACGCCTACCGACCTGCTCAAGCGCGCCGACATAGCCCTGTACCGCGCCAAGGATTCGGGACGCAACACCTCGCAGATGTTCCACGCCACCATGCAAAAAGCCGCCAGCGAACGGCTGCGCATGGAAACCGATTTGCGCCAGGCCCTGGCCCGTAACGAATTCAGCGTGCATTTCCAACCCCAGGTCGATGCCCGCGACAACCGCATCATCGGCGCCGAAGCCTTGGTGCGCTGGCATCACCCGGACCTGGGCGCGCAGTCGCCCAATGAGTTCATCAAGGTATTAGAAGACAGCGGCCTGATCCTGGAAGTCGGCACCTGGATCCTCGACGAGGCCTGCGATGGCTTCAAGCAACTGATCGCCAAGGGCAAGGTTGACCCGCAACGGTTCAAGCTGTGCGTGAACATCAGTCCACGGCAGTTCCGCCAGAGCGATTTTGTCGAGCGCATCGAGAACTGCCTCGCCAGCCACGGCCTGCCCTACGCCATGCTGAAACTGGAAATCACGGAAGGCATCGTGATCCAGAACCTGGACGACACCATCGGCAAGATGCGCCGCCTCAAGAAAATCGGCGTGAGCTTCGCCATGGACGATTTCGGCACCGGTTATTCATCGCTGACCTATCTCAAGCGGCTGCCGGTGGACACGCTGAAAATCGACCAGTCCTTTGTACGCGATGCCACCAGCGACCCCAACGACGCCGAAATAATCCGCGCCATCGTCGCCATGGCCCGCAGCCTGAACCTGGAAATGATCGCCGAAGGGGTGGAGACGCTGGACCAATTGCAGTTTTTGCAGGGGCTTGAATGCCATTTGTACCAGGGTTACTTGCACAGCCGGCCGTTGCCGCTGGAGGCGTTTGAGCGGTTGTTGCCGTAGGTGTTGTGGCTTGGGTAGCTTTTGTGGCGAGGGAGCTTGCTCCCGCTGGGCTGCGCAGCGGCCCCAAAAAATAAAATGTTCGAACAAGACCAACCTGACACACCGAGGTGACTGGTTTCAGGGCTGCTTCACGCAACCCAGCGGGAGCAAGCTCCCTCGCCACAATTAATCCTTCACTGCTTGCGAAAAACAAAGAAGAGCGCCATTCGGCGCCCTTCTTCAACTGCAATGCATCAATTCTCCAGTGCAGGTTTCTGCTGCGCACCGTTGATTGGAATGCGCTTGGCCTTGGCCTCTTCCGGTACCACGCGCAACAGGTCGATGCTCAACAGACCGTTGCTCAGGCCCGCGGACTTGATCTCGATATGATCCGCCAACCGGAAGGACAGCTTGAACGCACGCTGGGCGATGCCCTGGTGCAGATAGGTCACGCTGTCGTTGCTGGCCTCGCGCTTGCCGCCGCTGATGGTCAGCACACCTTTTTCCACTTGCAGGTCGAGATCTTCTTCGCGGAACCCGGCGGCGGCGACTACGATACGGTATTCGTCATCGCCATGTTTTTCCACGTTGTAGGGTGGATAGCTGCTGCCCGGTTCGTTACGCAGCGCGGTTTCGAACAGGTCGTTGAAACGGTCGAAGCCCACCGAGGAACGGAACAGAGGGGCCAGGGAAAATGCAGTACTCATGATTCAAATCTCCTGAAAAGTTCAGCAAGTTTTTTTGTCTCCGCGACCCGAATTCGGCATCGCGTAACCCTTATCTAGGGACCGCCAAAAACTTTTCAAGAGCTTTTTCTGAAATTTTTTTCAGGCCGCTTCGGTGCGTTTCACACCCAGCAAATGCCCTACTGCGTCTAGATCGGTTTCCCGGCGCAGGGCGGTAAATAGCTCAACCGCCTCGGGGTAATTACGGGTCAGCATCGCCAGCCATTGCTTCAATCGACCAGGCGCCTGGCGTGGCGTCAGTTGCTCGACCACTTGCAACCAGAAGTCTTGGAGCATCGGCTGCAGCTCGGCCCAGGACATCTGCGTCACTTGCTCACCGGCCCGGGCAGCGGCGATCTGCCGGGCCAGGTCGGGACGGGAAACGAGGCCGCGTCCGAGCATGATGTCTTCGACGCCGCTGATTTCGCGGCAACGGCGCCAATCCTCGACGCTCCAGATATCACCATTGGCGAACACCGGCACCTTGACCACTTCCTGGACGCGCGGAATCCACTCCCAATGCGCCGGTGGCTTGTAGCCGTCGGTCTTGGTCCGCGCATGCACGACGATGTGTGCCGCACCACCTTCGGCCAGCGCCGTGGCGCAGACCAGCGCGCCGTCAGGGCTGTCGAAACCCAGGCGCATCTTGGCGGTGACGGGGATATGTCTGGGGACGGCACGACGTACATGCTCGACGATTTGGTTGAGCAGTTCCGGCTCCTTGAGCAGCACCGCGCCGCCTCGGGATTTATTCACTGTCTTGGCCGGACAGCCAAAATTCAAGTCGATCACCTCAGAGCCCAGCTCGCAGGCCAGCGCGGCATTTTCCGCCAGGCACACCGGATCGGAACCCAGCAACTGCAGCCGCAGCGGTACGCCTGCCGCCGTTCGAGCGCCGGTCAACAATTCCGGGGCGAGCTTATGAAAGTAAGCCGGTGTGAGCAGACGGTCGTTGATACGGATGAACTCGGTGACGCACCAATCGATACCGCCAACACGGGTCAGGACGTCCCGCAGGATGTTGTCGACCAACCCCTCCATGGGCGCCAGGGCAATTTGCATGGAAAACACACTCAACGAAAAAACGTGCGGCAGTTTAGCGGATTTCGCTTACCAAATCGGCAATTCAACAAGCGATAAGCGCGGGGCCATAGCCTTCGATGAACTCCGGCGGCATGCGCTTGGGGCGGCCGGTGGAGAGTTCGATGCAGACAAACGTAGTCTGGGCGCGCAACAACGTCGCGTTATCACTGGGGCGAACCAGCTGGAAATGCCGAGACATTTTCAGGCGCTGGTCCCAATCGACGATCCAGGTCGCCAACTGCAACTCGTCGCCCTCGTAGGCCGCCGCCAGATAATCGATTTCATGCCGCACCACCGCCATGGCCCGGTCCAGCCGCCGGTATTCCACCAGATCCAGGCCCAGGCGCTGGGAATGCCGCCAGGCGCAGCGTTCCAGCCAGGTGACGTACACCGCGTTATTGGCGTGGCCCAGCCCATCGATGTCCTCGGCACTCACTTGAAGATCAATGATGAACGGCGTTGCCCGATCCCAGCCCATGCCCGTCTCCTGTCAAAATGGATCGGGGCAGTGTAACGGAAGCTCAGGCCGATTGCCGCGCCTGCAGGCTGCGTCCAGCCAACAGTGATAACACACCATCAATGACACGGGGATCGGCCAGCACTCGCTGATGCCCACCTTGGGACAAGCGCAGCAAGCGACTGTCGAACCAGGCTTCATGGATCAATTGCGACTCCTTGACCGAGACTGAGTTGTCGTCTTCGGCGTGGACGATCAGCCCTGGAATATCCAGCTGGTATTGCGCGACATCCATCTTCGACGCCTGCATGCCCACGTCCTGTTCAACCTGGCGAATGAAGGCTGAACGTGCCCGAGGCGGCAGGCCCATCATCCGCGCGAATCCACGCAGGACACCAAGAATACGTGCCGGCGCGGCGATGCTGACCAGCGTCTCGGTACGCAAGCCCAGCTGCACTGCAAGCATGGCACTGGCACCGCCCATGGAATGGCCGATTACCGCCTGCAATGGCGGCAGCTCGGCGGCGGCTTCGAGCATCGCCCTGGCGAACAGCAGGACATTGGCCTCGCGCCCAGGCGAACGCCCATGGGCCGGTCCATCCAGCGCCACCACGGTGTAACCGGCGTCTACCAGCGCGGTAATCAGCGCCGCGAATTGAGTGGGCCGCCCTTCCCAACCGTGCATCAGCAGGACAGCCGGGCCTTTGCCCCAGCGCAAGGCGGACAGCCCGAAGCGCAAGGTGATGCGCTCGGACGTGGCCAGTAAGGGTAATTCCCAATCCCGCGGCGGCAGGTTGCGGGGATGCATGAACACCTTGCGCATTTTCTTCGCAACCAGGCTCGGTGCTATCCGGCCTAGTGTGCCATTGACGCCACGAATCCAGCTCAACCTGTCCATGCTCATCTCCAGGGCTTGCGCCTTAGCTCAGCGCACCGCCGACTTGGCGGCGCGTAGCAAACGATCCGATAACTCGCCCGGGCCCAGCGCCCGGGCCAGGGCCAGGCCGCCGACCATCAAGGCGATGTCGGACAAGGCTTTGTCGGCGTCTTCCGGGCTGGCGGCCAATTGCGCGACCATCAGCTCGATGTGTTCATTGAGGACTTCACGAAACGCATCCGGCAGCCGCCCGAGCTCGCCGACCGACGCCGGGATCGGGCACGCTTGCTCGGTGGAATCGCGGTGCTTGCGCGACAGGTAGAACGCTGCAACCAACGCGCGCAGCTCCTCGCCGGTCAGCTCGCCATCCATATCGGCGATCAAGCCACGGCGGCGGCTGAGCAATTGCTTGAACGCCTCCAGCATCAGGGCATCCTTGCTTTCGAAATGGGCATAGAAACCGCCCACCGTCAGCCCCGCCGCGCCCATCACCTCGCCCACGCTCGGCTCGGCCGGCCCGCGCTGGATCAGCGCATCGCTGGCGGCCTTGAGAATGCGTTCACGGGTTTGTGCCTTTTTATCGTTCATCGTTGCCTCCGAATATTACGATTGAAATATTATTCCCATAATAAATTTCTGCAAGCGAAATCTTCAACCGCTGGTCAGACATATTCATTGAGGATGGGAGATTGGCTGAACGCCAGACAAACAAAAGGGCCATTCAAGAATTGAATGACCCTTATAAAATCCCGCAAAGCGGGCAATCGTGGCGTCCCCTAGGGGACTCGAACCCCTGTTACCGCCGTGAAAGGGCGGTGTCCTAGGCCACTAGACGAAGGGGACACAAACCTTCTGAACATGATCAGCGCTGAGGACTGACCGCTTCAAGGCCGATGTGGCCAGACCTTGAAGTGTAAATTGGTGGAGCTAGACGGGATCGAACCGTCGACCTCTTGCATGCCATGCAAGCGCTCTCCCAGCTGAGCTATAGCCCCGGATTTTCGCCTCGCGGCGGAGCGACATCCTGCAACATCGCTTCTGTAAAACTGGCGTCCCCTAGGGGACTCGAACCCCTGTTACCGCCGTGAAAGGGCGGTGTCCTAGGCCACTAGACGAAGGGGACGCAAACCCTTCTATACAACTGATCAACGCTGAGTGTTGATCGCTTCAAGGCCGGTGTGGCCAGGCCTTGAAGTGTAAATTGGTGGAGCTAGACGGGATCGAACCGTCGACCTCTTGCATGCCATGCAAGCGCTCTCCCAGCTGAGCTATAGCCCC
>NZ_JABWQW010000042.1:0-34221 GCF_014268645.1 Pseudomonas sp. SWRI154 | reverse complement strand
TTACACCGACCCTCACCGATATCATTGATTCCAAGGGCACGGTGGTCGGCGGCAGCACGGTCGAGACCAGCGTCACCGTCACCGGTACCGGCAGCAGTGGGCAACAGATCCAGTTGTTGGACGGTACGGCAAACATCGGCAACCCTGTGCCCATCCCGACTGACGGGACAACGTGGAGTACTCCACTCACGAGCCTGGATGCCAAGGCCTACAGTCTCAAGGCCAAGGCACTGTACGACTCAGGCCAGGAATCGACGCCCAAGGCTTTCAATGTCGTGGATTTGGTGACGCCAACGATTACATCGGTGAGAGGCCAGCCAAGCAATGCCGAGATTCCTAACTCTGGCAGCACCGTAGAAACCAGTGTGATATTGACCGGTGCCGCCTCGGTCGGGCTGGAGGTTGAATTGTTTGATGCAGGCACCTCCAAGGGGGGGGTTACGGCTACCGGAGGGACGTGGACATCTACGGCCATCGCCGTGGCGCTCGGGCCGCATAGTTTTATTGCCAAGGGCGTCTATGGCACAGAACCGGAGTCGGCTTTGTGGGCCCTGACCGTGGAACCCGCCATACCAGAGCTAGTGATAGATCCTAGCCCAGTGACTTTGAATGCTGTGCACCATCGCTCCCACGTAACGCCGAGCAATCCTCCGCCAGGGGCGTATGTAGATCGCTATGCAACGGGGGGCGTGCAGCCGTGCGCCTATTATTCAGACAACCCGGAGGTGGCCGAGGTTGGCATCTCGAGCGGGCGCGTGATTTCGAAAGGTACCGGCACGGCAATCATCACGGCGTACGATCAGATGGGCCAGCCGGCTGCCTACACGGTGTATTGTTCCAATGTCCTGTGGTACTTCGGGTCAGGAGTCCGAGGTAACTATCGAGACTCTAGGAACGCAATTCAATCGCAAGGTGGCCGTATACCTACGGCCGCCGAGTACAATCTTTTACGCAACAATTACAGTGGAATAAACCACGGCATAGGGGACTGGCGGAACTGGATTCTGGATCCGGGGGGTGCTCCTCTCGGAAAGAAATATGTAATCAACCCGCTCAATGGACAGGTATTCCTCATCTCTGACATGGGCGACGTATTTCCCTTTGGCAGCGAGAACGCAGACGGCTTTGGTGTGAAGGGGAGATAGCTTCAGAATCGATAAAATCCTAGCAGCAGTGCACCCTAGGGTGGTTGATTTATTACCCTTGGTGCTCTTAGGCATTCGCCGTGCGCGAGCGGCGCTCCCTGGTGGGCAGTCCGTCCCAGTATTCCAGGGGGGCAAGACGGTAATGCTTTATAGGCTATGTGTGAAATTGTGTAAGGGTTTTGCTCTTGGGAAGGGCGACGGTGTATATCCTTGGCGGCTTGAGATTTTCTGCGCCTCGTACCTTTGGATACACCCATGCCCAACATCCTCCTTGTCGAAGACGACGCCGCCCTTTGCGAACTGATCGCCAGTTATCTGGAACGCAACGGCTATCACGTCAGTGTGCTCAACCGTGGCGATCATGTACGTGAGCGGGCGCGGGTCAATCCGCCGGACCTGGTGATCCTCGACCTGATGCTGCCGGGACTGGATGGCCTGCAAGTCTGCCGCCTGCTGCGGGCCGATTCGGCGACCTTGCCAATCCTGATGCTCACCGCCCGGGACGACAGCCACGACCAGGTGCTGGGCCTGGAAATGGGCGCCGACGACTACGTCACCAAACCCTGCGAGCCACGGGTGCTTCTCGCTCGGGTGCGCACCTTGTTGCGGCGCAGCAGCCTGACGGAGCCGCAGACGGTCAATGATCGCATCGTCATGGGCAACCTGTGCATCGATCTGTCCGAACGCACGGTGACCTGGCGCGGGCAGCCGGTGGAGTTGTCCAGCGGCGAGTACAACTTGCTGGTGGTGCTGGCCCGTCATTCCGGTGAAGTGCTGAGCCGCGACCAGATCCTGCAACGCCTGCGCGGCATCGAATTCAACGGCACTGATCGTTCGGTAGACGTGGCCATTTCCAAGCTGCGACGCAAATTCGACGACAACGCCGGCGAAGCGCGCAAGATCAAGACCGTCTGGGGCAAGGGTTATCTGTTCAGCCGTTCCGAGTGGGAATGCTGACCGATGTGGAAGCTGCTGATTCGCCTCTACCTCGTCACCATCGTCTCCTACAGCGCGGCGATCTACCTGATGCCGGAACTGGTGATCCGCCTGTTCCATGAGCGCTTCCAGGCTTACAACCTCGACTATTCCCGTGGCCTTCAAACCTTGATTGCCAAGCAGTTTCGCGGCGTGCCCAGCGAGCAATGGCCGGCGCTGGCGGCGCAGATGGACAAGGAATTCGCGCCGTTGCACATCGAGCTGGCGGCGACCGAGGATGCGGGCTTTACCGCCACCGAGCAGGCGCGTCTCAAGCGCGGTGACAACGTTGTGCGCATCGGCGATTGGGGCTGGCGAACCCTGGCGGCCGCGCCGCTGGACGAGCGCACGGCGGTGAAGATGATTGTGCCGCCGGACCCGGCCGATGTCAGCTGGTTGTACTGGAGCATCAACGTGCTGATCGGCGCGACGATGCTCGCCTGCCTGCTGCTCTGGTTGCGGCCGCACTGGCGCGATCTGGAACGGCTCAAGCGCACCGCCGAGCGATTCGGCAAGGGACATTTAAGTGAGCGTACGAAGATCGCACCGAGTTCCAACATCGGCAGCCTGGCCCATGTGTTCGACACCATGGCCGGCGACATCGAGAATCTGCTCAACCAGCAGCGGGACTTGCTCAATGCCGTGTCCCACGAGTTGCGCACGCCGTTGACCCGGCTGGATTTCGGCCTGGCGCTGGCCTTGTCCGAAGACCTGCCGCCCGCCAGTCGCGAGCGTTTGCAAGGGTTGGTGGCGCACATTCGCGAGTTGGATGAATTGGTGTTGGAGCTGCTGTCCTACAGCCGCCTGCAGAATCCGGAGCGCCTGCCGGAGCGGGTCGAAGTGCCGCTGGACGAGTTCATCGACAGCATCCTCGGCAGCCTCGACGAAGACCTGGCGGCGCCGGAGGTGGTAATCGACGTGCTGTTGCACGGCGCACTGGAGCGTTTCGAGCTGGACCCACGCCTGACCGCACGGGCGTTGCAGAACCTGCTGCGCAATGCCATGCGTTATTGCGAAAGGCGTATCCAGGTCGGTGTGTTGGTGCGTGATCAAGGCTGTGAGATCTGGGTCGATGACGACGGCATCGGCATTCCCGACAACGAACGCGAGCGCGTGTTCGAGCCGTTCTACCGCCTGGACCGCAGCCGCGACCGCGCCACCGGCGGCTTCGGCCTCGGCCTGGCCATCAGCCGCCGGGCCCTGGAAGCCCAGGGCGGCACACTGACCGTCGAGGCCTCGCCACTGGGCGGGGCGCGCTTCCGACTGTGGCTGCCCACACCGTCTTGAGGCCCGGTGCAGTCCCTGTGGCGAGGGAGCTTGCTCCCGCTGGGCCACGAAGTGGCCCCATACCGTCACCCAAACAACCCCGCCGCAATATTGATCGAAAATCCCAATATCGCCGTATTGAACACAAACCCGATCAACGACTGCGCCAACACAATCTTGCGCAACTGCCGCGTCGCAACACCCACGTCCGACGTTTGCACCGCCACGCCGATGGTGAAAGAGAAATACAGGAAATCCCAATAGTTGGGCGTGGTCAGCCCTTCGGCAAATCGCAGTGCCGGCTCCTTGCCTTCCCAGGTGTAATACAACCGCGCGTAATGCACGCTGAAAATCACCCCGATGAGCAACCATGAGCCGATCACGGTCATCGCCGTGAAGCCGTAATGCAACAGCTTGCCGGCGGCTTGCAGGTCGCGGCTGCCGGCCAGCTCGAAGGTGATGGTTGCCAGGCTGGCCAATGCCGCGACGCAGACCATCAGCAGCACCAGCCCGGCATTTTCATCTTCGATTTCGGCGATGCGCTTCACATCGGGCGCCTTGGCCCGCACGATCAGCCAGAACATCAGCACCAGGTAGGTCCAGACCCCAGCATTCCAGCCGATCAGGATCTTGCTGATGATCGAGTCCACGGGAACCAGGATACCCACCACCAGGCCAAGGACCGTGGCACTGGAAAGACGCGGGTGGGTGCGGGCGAGGCGGGGCATGGAAGCTCACTGTCGGGCGGGAATGCACGGAGTATGGATCATCACGCCAAAGCGGGATTGGCAATGTCGCTGGATTGGATCAGTTTCACGCCAGCCTCTTGCATTCGGCGGATGGCCGTATCCATCGAGCCGTCGATATCAATGCCTCGGCAAGCGTCCAGCAAGACAATCGCATTGAAACCGGCCATACGCGCATCCAGCGCCGAATACATCACGCAGAAATCCAGGGCCAGCCCGACCATGTACACGGTGTCGATACCGCGCTCCTTGAGATAGCCTGTCAGCCCGGTAGGTGTCTGACGGTCGGCTTCCATGAAGGCCGAATAACTGTCGATGGCCGGGTTGCAGCCTTTGCGGATGATCAGTTGCGCGTGGGGCAAGTCCAAGGCCGGGTGCAGCGCGGCGCCCGGTGTGCCCTCGACGCAATGGTCGGGCCAGAGTTTCTGTTCGCCGTAGGGCAGTTGGATGATGTCGAAAGGTTGTTTGCCTGCGTGGCTGGAGGCAAACGAGGCATGTCCGGCCGGGTGCCAGTCCTGTGCGACCACGATGTGCCGGAACGTGCGGCCCAGCTGGTTGACCAGCGGCACGATTTCATCGCCGCCCGGCACGGCGAGTTGGCCGCCGGGGGTGAAGTCGTTTTGTATGTCGATCACCAGTAGTGCGGTGTTTGTAGACTTGCTATCCGTGGTAGGCATGCAGACTGCTCCTTGAGATTGACCTGCTGAGCTTAGGCTCGGAATGTCTTTCGTCGCAAATATCCCAACGATGATGGCTTTTTGATGTACGGCCCGTGCACTGCCGTACCAATTGTGTACAATCGCCGACTTTCAACCGGGCATGGAGGCACTTCGGCTTTCTGTCACGAGAAAAACCCATGCTTATCGGCAGTTATTCCCCCGCCCTTGTTTCTATCTCTTTGTTTGTTGCGATCCTGGCGTCTTATACCGCGCTGGACCTGACTGGGCGCATTGCTACTGCTCAGGGCCGTGCCATTCACTTGTGGATGGCGGGTGGTTCGCTGGCGATGGGGGTGGGCATCTGGTCCATGCACTTCATCGGCATGCTCGCGTTCACGTTGCCGGTGGAGCTTGGCTACGATGTGGCGATCACCGCGCTGTCCCTGCTGATCGCGATTCTTTCCAGTGGCTTTGCCCTGTGGCTGGTCAATCAGCCAAAGCTGCGGGCTTGGCAGTTGGCGTTTGGCGCGTTGGTCATGGGCACCGGCATCAGCGCCATGCATTACACCGGCATGGCGGCGTTGCGGATGCAGCCGGGCATTGATTATGACCCGACGTTGTTTGGCGCTTCGCTGTTGATTGCCGTCGTGGCGTGCGCGGCGGCGTTATGGATTGCCGTGCGCCTTCGCCACAATTCCCCTCATGTACGAATTGCCCGCGCCGGCGCCGCCGTGGTGATGGGCATCGCCATTGTCGGCATGCATTACACCGGCATGGCCGCGGCGCAGTTCAGCGAAGGCAGTTTCTGCGGATCTCTCGATGGCTTGAGCGGCAAGGGCCTGGACAATCTGGTGCTGATCACCACGTTGGCGGTGTTGGCGATCGCCTTGCTGACATCGATTCTGGATGCGCGTCTTGAAGCCCGTACCGCGGAGTTGGCCAAGTCGCTGACCCAGGCCAATCGGGAGTTGACCCAACTGGCCCTGCACGATCCCCTGACCGGGTTGCCCAATCGCGTGCTATTGGCGGATCGCATCGGCCAGGCCATGCACCGGGTGCAAGAGCAGGGCGGCTGTTTTGCGTTGATGTTCATCGACCTCGACGGTTTCAAGCCGGTCAACGATGCGTTTGGGCATCACATGGGCGATTTGTTGTTGCGGGACGTGGCCTTGCGCCTGCGCGAGGACTTGCGCAACCAGGACACCCTCGCGCGGATCGGTGGCGATGAGTTCGTCCTGCTCGTGCAACTGGCCGATCCCGACGACGCCTTGCGCCTGGCTGCGCGCCAGGTCGCGCTGATCGCTCGCACGTTCCGGGTCGCCGACCATGACCTGCAGATATCCGCCAGTGTCGGTATCGCGCTTTTTCCCGGCAACGGCGAAAACGCCGAAGAGCTGCTGATGAATGCCGACGCCGCGATGTACCACGCCAAGGGCGCCGGCAAGAACGGCTACAGTTTTTTCGACGCGTCGATGAACAGCAACGCCCGCAAGCAATTGCAGCTGCTGCAAGACTTGCGCATCGCCGTCGAGCAGCGGCAGTTCAGCCTGCATTACCAACCCAAGTTCGACGCGGCGAATGGCCGTCCGGTCGGCGCTGAAGCGCTGCTGCGCTGGACCCATCCGACCCAGGGCCTGATGATGCCCGACACCTTTATCGACTTGGCGGAAAAGACTGGGTTGATCATTCCCATCGGCGAGTGGGTGCTGAACGAAGCCTGCCGGCAGATGCGCGAGTGGTACGTGCTGGGCTACACCGATTGGCGCATCGCGGTGAACCTTTCGGCGTTGCAGTTCTGCCATGCTGGCTTGGTGCAGAGTGTCGCCAAGGCGCTGGAGACCCACCATTTGCCTGCCAACAGCCTGACCCTGGAGATCACCGAAACCACGGCCATGAGCGACGCGGACGCGAGCATGACCGTGTTGCAGCAGCTGTCGGACATGGGCGTGGACCTGTCCATCGACGACTTCGGCACCGGTTACTCGAGCTTGATGTACCTCAAGCGCCTGCCGGCGAATGAGCTGAAGATCGATCGTGGCTTCGTGCGTGACCTGGAACACGACAGTGACGACGCGGCCATCGTCTCGGCCATCGTCGCCCTCGGCCAGGCCCTGGGCCTGCGGATCGTCGCCGAAGGCGTGGAAACCGACGTACAACAAGACTTCCTGACCCAGTTGGGCTGCGATTCGCTGCAAGGTTATCTGTTGGGTCACCCGCTGCCGGCCGAACGCTTCTTGCACAACATCCGCCAGGCGCCAAGCGTGGCGATGGCCTGAGGCGTTCGCTCAGGGAAGGATCTCGAATGCGGCGCTGCCCAGTCGCTCGCCATTGACCAGCAAATGCACCGCATGCCGGCCCGCGTAGTGCCGGCGGGTGGTCAGTTCGCGGATGTGTTGGGAGCGGCTGAGGCTGGCAGAAGCCAGGGCGGGCAGGTCGAAGGTCTTGAGCTTGAACACCTTGGCCGACGTGCCGCCCGATGCCTTCACGTAGTCGATGGCGTAATCGATCACCAGGCGCTGATCCTGTTCAGACGTTGATCGCACCTTGAACGAAAGGGTGACCTGTTCGCCAAGGCGAATCACTGGCGGCGTCACCTGCAAATCCGAAATCTCGACCTGCGCCTTGCCGCCTGCGCCGATCATGGCCAGCGCCCGAAGATTGCCTTGCTTGATCAGGCTGCGCAGCGCGTGACGGGCGATCCAGGCCGTGTGGCGGTCTTGCAACGGCCAGCCTTCGATCCGCTCCAGCACCCAGTCGGGATGCTGTTTGGTCACATCGTTGAGATGGTTGGCGACGGATTTGCGCACGTAGAGGCTGTCGTCAGCCTTGAGGGCATCGAGGATCGCGGCGGTGAGTTCCGGGTTGGCCTGGATCGGTTCCAGATGAAACGACCATGGCAAGCGCGGCCGGCTGCCTTCGCTGGCGAGGCGTCGTACGTGCTCGTTGGCATCCAGTGCCCAGTCATGCATCACCTCAAGGGTGCGCGCCAAGTCATCGCGCAGGAAATGCCGGACGGCGAACTCCGCAGAGCCGAACCGGGTGAAATATTTGAGCGCGTCCATCGACATGTCAAAACTATGTCGACCATAAGACGCCACGTAGTGGGGCAGGAACATGCTGACGAACATGCTGTTGATGCGCGGCGCCAGGGCCCGCAAGACCTCGATCGATGCTTCGTAATCCAGCGGCAGGACTGCATGCAGACACTCGCTGACCCGCGCCATGCGCTGCATCACCGACAATTCGGCCAGCCCGTCGTTGGCCATGTGCAGGAACGCCTTGGCATCGAAGGCTGGGTACACCGCGCGCGTTTCGGTGGCGATGTGCTGCAGGCGGGCGTTGTTGAAGATTTCCTTGAGGGCAGGGGATGAAGAGGTCATGGCGAGGTCCGTGGTCCAGGAGCCGCCACTATGCCATGCCAGGCGCAACCCGTGGCGAGGGAGCTTGCTCCCGCTCGGCTGCGCAGCAGTCGTAAATCCGGTGAATGGGGTATCACTGAATGAACGCGTTGCCTGGATTGGGGTCGCTGCGCAACCCAGCGGGAGCAAGCTCCCTCGCCACGGGGGCATGGGCGCCTTCAGAAGCACCAGTAAAATGAATGATCCGCCGCCCGCGAAGTCCGAGATTCAGTACCTCGAATAACCTGGAGTTTTTTATGCGTAAACCAACCCTGATCGCCAGCCTGGTCCTGATCGCCAGCCTCGGAGCCCTTGGCCCCGTTGCGCAAGCGGTCGAAAAAACCGGAGACGCCTTGGAGCACTCGCCGAGCAATGGCCGCAGGCTGGTGGAGAATGACCGGGTACCGGCCGATTATCAGCGTTCGGACCGGGCCATGAAAGATTGGAAGCAGAAGAAACTCGAGCAGCCGACAGAAGAGCAGCAATGGGTGCAAATCGACGACAAGTATTTGCTGATCGAAACCGTGTCCGGCGCGATCGTCAAGATCGTCCCGGCCACACGTTAATCAGAGCACCTCGCCCTTGTCCCACAGATGAACCAGTTCGCCAGGTGCCCGGTCCTCGGGCACCTGCAACACCATCTCATCGTCCTGGTCGTTGGCGCGGAAACGCACCTCGATCTGGAAGTAACGCTGGTCGCCCCGGCCCGGCGTAGAAGAGGTGAGCGGCAGGCACCCCTCCAACACTGAGCAGATGCGCGTGCGCTGATCGAGGTCGCACTGGGCGAACTCGATTTCCCGGGGGCGGGTCAGGGCGTGGATGGCCGCCACGCCGCCTTGGCGTGACAGCTTGACCACGGCTTTATCGTCCAGGTCTGGAAGGTTTTTCATCCGTTCTCCTCGTTCAGGTCGACGCCCACCTGGGCCCAGCCATCCTGCACCGCTTGCACTTCCCGTTCGCCGAAGCGTTGGCGGGCATGCGCGACGGTCAAGCGGGCGAAGGCGCTGAAGGAGGCATCGTTGGCCAATTGTCGGTCGCATAAGGTTTCATACCAGATCCGTCCGGCCTTTTCCCAGGCAAATCCGCCGAGTGCCGTCGCCACCAGATAAAAGGCCCGGTTGGGAATGCCGGAGTTGATGTGCACGCCGCCATTGTCCTCACGGGTAATGACGAACTCGCGCATGTGCGCCGGTTGCGGGTCTTTGCCCAGCAGCGGGTCATCGTAGGCGGTGCCGGGGTTGGACATGCTGCGCAGGCCGTCACCGTTGATCTTGTCGGTGAGCAGGTCGGCACCGATCAGCCAGTCGGCCTGGTTGGCGGTCTGGCCCAGGACGAATTGCTTGACCAGCACGCCGAACACATCGGAGATGGATTCGTTCAGCGCGCCGGACTGGTTGGCATAGACCAAGCCGGCTTCGCTTTCGGTGACGCCGTGGGCCAGCTCGTGGGCGACTACATCGAGGGAGCGGGTGAAGCGTTGGAATATTTCGCCATCGCCATCGCCAAACACCATCTGCGCGCCATTCCAGAACGCGTTTTCGTAGCCTTGGCCGTAATGCACGGTGCCGACCAGGGCAAAGCCCTTGCCGTCGATGGAGTCGCGGCCCAGCACTTTCCAGAAAAAATCATAGGTGGCGCCGAGAGCGTCGTACGCCTCGTCCACCGCCGGGTCACCGCTGGCCGCTTGGCCTTCCAGGCGCACCGGTTGGCCCGGCAATTCCATGTTGTTCTGGGCGTCATGAATGCTGCGCTGCGGATGACCGGCCTTGCCAGGCTTGGGCAGTTTGGCCGCAACGGGCGCATTGCTCGGCGGGCCGGGATTGTGGCGCAGGTTTTTAACGTGGGTCAGCGTGCCGAGGGCGCTGGAGCGTTGTTGTTCGGAGCCATGGGCGATGATGCGATTGAGGATATAAGGCGGGATAAAACCATGTAGCGGACGAGAGTCGATCATCAGAAAGTCCTTATCTGAAATGCAGGGTCGATACCCATGTGAACCGAAGTGGCCGTTGCGGTTCCCTTGCGCCGCAAAAGGTTGCCAGTCGCATCGAATTCTGCGAAAACCCCGCAGCTTACGGTGAGCGGTCCATGGGGGCGCACATCCAGCCCAACAGCAATCTCATATTCGAGATCGAGCTGCTGGAAGTGCTGACGCGGGACGACTGACAGGCTTGTGTGCATCATCGGTCGCTGAACAGCGGGATCCGTCCATTGACGGAAGGGCGGTAGCACCAAGCCAACTGTTCCAGTCGTGGTTGGCCCCCGAGAATCGCACCGAGCGTGGCACGGGCAATGTCCATGGCCAGGCTCTGGCCGGGACATTCATGGCCCCCGCTGCCGAAGCTGAAACTTCGGCGGTTCGGGCGGTCGAGCAGCAGGACGTCCGGTTGCGGATTGAGCTGCGGGTCGCGATTGGCCGAGGCCAGCAGCACCAGCACCGGATCCCCGGGTTGCAGCGCCGTGCCGAGGATTTCGCAGGGCAGGGCGACGAAGCGTCGGGTGTTTTGTACCGCAGGGTCGAAACGCTGGACCTCGGCCAGCAACGGGCCGACCTGTCCGGGATCATCGCGGAGCAAGCCGCGCAAGGCGGGATCACGGATCAGCGCCAGCAGCGCGTTGCCGATGAGGCCTGCCGTGGCCTCGTAGGTTTGCGAGAGCAGGCCGATCAGGTTGGCGACGAGGCTGTCGGTGTCTTGGAAACCCTGGCAGATGCGCTTCAAAAAAGGATTGTCCTGCGCCGCGATCCGCCCTTGGAAAGCGCCGGTCAATAGCTCACTGGCCCGGTGCGCGGCTTCCCGCTGCGCCGCCTGGCTCAAGGGCGACAGGCAGGCGACGAAATCTCCTGTCCATTCGCTGATCAGGCGGCTCTGCGCCGGGTCGAAACCCAGCAACGCCGCCACCACGCTGGCCGGCCCGATAAACTGGGCCTGATGCAGGCCCTCGGCGCCATCCCTGAGAAAGCGCGTCTTGACCAACGCTTCGACTTGCCAGGGATCGATGTCCTGCAACACGGGCGCAATCGCCGCCCTCGGGCACCGCTGCCGTTCCCCGTCGTTCATCCGCATCAGGCGCCCGAAGACCCGGCCGGCAGGCCCATCGGCAATGGCGCTCGGCACCGGTTCATCGGCCGGACGCACATGGCAATCGGCATGATGCAATACGGCGCAAACCGCTTCGGCGCTGCTGGCGATCCAGAGCTTCAATCGAGGGTCGAAGGTCAACCCGCCATTGGCCCGCAGGCTCGCGTAGTAAGGGTAAGGATCGGCGTGAGTCGCGGCGATGATCGGGTTCATGAAGCGCTGCCTCGTTCGTGATGGAGAAAGTGTTGCTACTATCTCCAGTCGATGCATGGCTTGATTCGGCGGGGAGCGAAATATGGATGCGGAACAACATGACGTAGGCGTATCCCAGGTGGCGGCGGCCATTGCCGAACCGGCCCGCACCCGCATGCTCTGCGCGTTGATGGATGGCCATGCCCGCACCAGCACGGAGCTGGCGAGCATCGCCGAAGTCAGCGCCTCCACCGCCAGTGCACATCTGGCGAAGCTCAGGGAGCTGGCGCTGGTGCGGTTGCATGTCCAGGGTCGCCACCGTTACTACAGCCTCGCTGACCCACGTGTGGCCCAGGCCCTTGAAGCCTTGATGGTGATCGGCCAGAGCGCCAGCCCGAGCTTCTCCTCGCGCACGCCGGATCGCCTGCAATTCGCTCGCACCTGCTACGACCACATGGCCGGCACCTTGGCGGTGAGATTGCATGACCGTTTGCTGGAAGCCGGATGGCTCGTAGGTGTGGAGGGCGAGGGCTATCGGCTGAGTGAGGCCGGCGAGGCGCTGTTCAACGGGTTGGGCGTTGACGTTCCGGCGCTGACGCTCCAGCGACGCCGATTCGCCTGCCCGTGCCTGGACTGGAGCATGCGCCGGCCGCATCTGGGCGGTGCCTTGGGCAAGGCATTGCTGCAAGTGGCGATCAAGCGCAAGTGGGTGATCCAGGACCTGGATAGCCGTGCCTTGGGGCTCACGGCTGCAGGACAGCGGGAGATGTCGGCGCGGTTTGGCATCAGCACCGAAACGCAGACCAAACCCGCGGCCGCTATCGCGAGCAGGCTTGCCTCGCCTGTGGACCTGCGCTAATCAAGCCATATGCCTGCGTCGGTATTCGTCCGGCGTGGTGCCCATCATTTTGCGGAACATGCTGATGAACGCCGAAGCGCTGCTATAGCCCAGGTCCAGGCCGATGGTTTCCACGCTCTGGCCACGTTCGAGCAGGGCCAGGGCTTCGATGACTTTCAGGCGCTGGCGCCATTCCACCAGTGACATGCCCAGGTCCCGCTGGGCCCGACGCATCAGCGTGCGCTCGGTGGTGTTGGCGGCGCGGGCCAGTTGCGGCAAGGAGCGCGGGTCGCTGGGGTTCGCCTCCAAGGCCCGCAGCACGGGGCCCAACAACGGATCATCCGAAGACGGCAAATAACTGCCGGCATGGGGCGCCTGGACCAGCTTGTCCAGCAGCACCTGCAACAAGCGCTGTTGCTCGGACGTCTGTGGCTGGCTCGGCGGGTCGCTGCGCAGCTCTTCCAACAGGGCGCGGATCAGCGGGCTCAAGGTCAGCGCGCAGGGCACGGCGGGCAGCGCAGCGCACAGTTCGGCCGCCAGATACAACGAACAATGGCAGGCCTCATGCCGATTGAACCCAACGTGTTCCATGTCCGGCGGTAGCCAGATGCCGTATTGCGGTGGCGCCAGGTAATGGTGCTGGGCGATCTCGATTTCCATCACGCCGCTGTAGGAGTAGACGAACTCACCCCAGGCGTGCCGGTGCCGAGGGTAAGTGGCATGGGCCGGCATGCAGGCGCTGCGAAAGAAAATCGGCGAGGGCAGGGCCGCTTCGAACGGAGGAATCTTCAGATGTTGGGCTGGAGGCTGCATATCGACCGCAATGGCGGATTACCGGGATGGCTTGTCGGGTAATCACTATATCCAGCAAAGCTGTCAGGCAGACAATCCTTTCATCTTATTTCTGCCCAAGGAGTTTTCCCATGACTACCCGCCGCGCCCTGGATGGCCAGGTCGGCGCCCTGATGACCGGCCTCTGTGCGATCTGGGGATTCCAGCAAGTCGCGATCAAGGCCAGCGCGGCCGACATGGCGCCAATGCTGCAACTGGGCGTGCGCTCGGCCATCGCAGCGGTACTGGTCTGGCTGTTGGTATTGGGGCGCGGTGAACGTTTATCCCTGGCCGATGGAAGTTGGCGTCCGGGCCTGTTGGTGGGGTTGTTGTTCGCCTTGGAATTCGTGCTGGTGGGCGAAGGCCTGCGTCATACGACGGCTTCGCACATGGTGATTTTCTTGTACACCGCGCCGATGTTCGCCGCCCTCGGCTTGCACTGGAGATTGCCGAGCGAACGTCTCAAGCCGGCGCAATGGCTGGGCATCGCGGTGGCATTCGGCGGGATCGTGGTGGCCTTCAGTGGCGGCTCGGGCGCGGCGAGCGGCAGCTCGTTGCTCGGTGACGGGATGGGCTTGCTGGCCGGCGTGCTGTGGGGCGCAACCACGGTGACGGTGCGCTGTTCGCGACTGACGGACTTGCCGGCCAGCCAGACGCTGCTTTACCAGCTGGTGGGCGCCGGGATATTGCTGATCGGCGCGTCGGCGGCGCTCGGGGAAACGACGATCAACCCGACGCCGCAGCTCTTTGCGAGCATGGCGTTCCAGGTGTTGCTGGTGTCCTTCGCCAGTTTCTTGA
Source organism: Pseudomonas sp. SWRI154 (assembly GCF_014268645.1). Taxonomy (NCBI): domain Bacteria; kingdom Pseudomonadati; phylum Pseudomonadota; class Gammaproteobacteria; order Pseudomonadales; family Pseudomonadaceae; genus Pseudomonas; species Pseudomonas sp. SWRI154. Next base: position 20,296 of record NZ_JABWQW010000042.1, on the reverse strand, counting down.
TCTGGTTCTCCCTGCTGCGTCGCTACCTGGCGTCGCAATTGGGAGTGCTGTCGTTCATGACGCCGCTGTTCGGCATCGGTTTTGGCGTCTGGTTGCTGGATGAGCCGCTGGAGCCGAACTTCATCGTTGGCGCGGTCTTGGTGCTGGGCGGGATTCTGCTGGTCAGCGGCTACGGCTGGTTTTGCCAGCGATGGCGACGAGGGTCGGTTTTGCGACGAGGGTAGAGCTGGCGCGGCTCCATGTGGCGAGGGAGCTTGCTCCCGCTGGGCTGCGCAGCAGCCCCAAAGCCAAGCAACGCGGTCATTCAGGTAGACCACGTTTACCGGATTGCGACTGCTGCGCAGTCGAGCGGGAGCAAGCTCCCTCGCCACAAAAGCATCCCAGTGTTATCTGGGGGCTTGGATCAAACCTTGACGATCCAACCCGCTGGCGCTTCCACGTCGCCGGTCTGCACACCGGTCAGCTCTTTGTAGAGCTTTTGGGTGATCGGGCCGACTTCGGTTTCGCTGTGGAACACGTGCAGCTTGTCCTTGTAGCTGATGCCGCCAATCGGCGTGATTACCGCAGCGGTACCGCAGGCGCCGGCTTCCTTGAAGTCCGCCAGCTTGTCGATGAACACATCGCCTTCAATCACTTCCAGGCCCAGGCGCGATTTTGCCAGTTCGATCAGCGACAGGCGGGTGATGCCTGGCAGGACCGACGGGGAGTTGGGGGTGATGAATTTGTTGTCGTGAGTGATGCCGAAGAAGTTGGCCGAGCCGACTTCCTCGATTTTCGAATGGTTCATCGGGTCCAGGTAGATGCAGTCGGCGAAGCTGGCTTTCTTGGCTTGGGAGCCGGGCATCAGGCTGGCGGCGTAGTTGCCACCGACCTTGGCCGCGCCGGTGCCTTGTGGGGCAGCGCGGTCGAAGTTGGAGATCAGGAAGTTGTGCGGGGTCAGGCCGCCCTTGAAGTAGGCGCCGACCGGGATGCAGAAGATCGAGAAGATGAACTCGGGTGCGGTGCGCACGCCGATGTTGTCACCCACGCCGATCACGAACGGGCGCAGGTACAGCGCGCCGCCAGTGCCATACGGCGGGATGAAGCGCTCGTTGGCGCGGACCACTTGCTTGCAGGCTTCGACGAACTGCTCGGTGTCAACGTGCGGCATCAGCAGGCGGGCGCAGCTGCGTTGCATGCGGGCGGCGTTCTGGTCCGGGCGGAACAGGTTGATCGAACCGTCCTTGCAGCGATAGGCCTTCAGGCCTTCGAAGCATTGCTGACCGTAGTGCAGGGCGGTGGAGCCCTCGCTGATGTGCAGCACGTTGTCTTCGGTCAGGGTGCCTGTGTCCCAGGCGCCATCGCGCCAGTGCGACAGGTAGCGCTTGTCGGTCTTGATGTAGTCAAAGCCCAGTTTGTCCCAATTGATGCTCTCGTTACCCATGACACCCTCTATTTCCTGACAACCGCCGAAACGGTTCAAGGCTTCTGACGTTTTAATGGGGACAACAATACTTCATTCCGGGGCTGTTTCGCAGCCCGCACGATAGGCGACAGGCAGAATTTCTGCCGGCTCCTTGTGGCGAGGGAGCTTGCTCCCGCTCGGCTGCGAAGCAGTCGTAACCCGGTAAACGCGGTGTGACTGAATGATCCCGTCGCTTGGATTGGGGGCCGCTTCGCGGCCCAGCGGGAGCAAGCGCCCTCGCCACGGGTGAAACTCATGCCACAGATGCGCCGCGCTATTACAGATGCAACGCATGCCCCAACGCCCGCAACGCCGCTTCCTGCACGGCCTCGCCCAGCGTTGGGTGGGCGTGGATGGTGCCGGCGATGTCCTCCAGGCGCGCACCCATTTCCAGGGATTGGCCAAACGCGGTGGACAGCTCCGACACGCCGACGCCGACCGCCTGCCAACCGACGATCAAGTGGTTGTCCCGGCGCGCCACGACTCGGACGAAACCGCTCTTCGACTCCAAGGTCATGGCCCGGCCGTTGGCGGCGAACGGAAAGCTCGAAACGATGCAGTCGAGTCCGGCAGTCTTGGCCTCGTCCGGCGTCGTGCCGACCACGACCAGTTCCGGATCGGTGAAGCACACCGCCGCGATGGCCGTCGGGTTGAATTCCCGGTGCTGGCCGGCGATCAGCTCGGCGACCATTTCGCCCTGGGCCATGGCCCGGTGGGCGAGCATCGGTTCGCCGCTCAGGTCGCCGATGGCCCAGACGTTGCGCATGCTGGTCTGGCAACGGCTGTCGATCTTCACCGCCGAGCCGTTCATCGCCAGGTTCAGCGCTTCAAGGTTCCAGCCTTGGGTGTTGGGTTTGCGCCCGACCGCCACCAGCACCCGGTCGGTGGTCAGGTTCAACGTATCTCCGTTGGGATCGCGCACTTGCAAGGTGCTGGCCTGGGCATCGAAACCTTCGACGCTGTGCTTGAGGTACAGCTTCACGCCCAACTGCTTGAGCGCTTCGTGCACCGGTTGGGTCAGCTCGCCGTCGTAGGCCGGCAGGATCCGTTCCTGGGCTTCGACCACGCTGACTTCCGCGCCGAGCTTGCGGTAGGCGATGCCCAGCTCCAGACCGATGTAGCCACCGCCGACCACCACCAGGTGCTTGGGCACCGAGGTGGGGGCGAGGGCTTCGGTGGACGAGATGATCGGCCCGCCGATTGGCAACATGGGCAGTTCGACACTCTTCGAACCGGTGGCCAGTAGCAGGTGTTCACACTGGATACGCGTGTCGCCGACTTCGACGGTCTTGCCGTCGATGACCTTGGCCCAGCCGTGAATCACTTGGATCTTGTGCTTTTTCAACAGCGCCGCGACGCCCGTGGTCAGGCGATCGACGATGCCGTCTTTCCATTCCACGCTCTTGCCGATGTCCAGGGTTGGCGCCGACACCGAGATACCCAAGGCCGAGCCCTGGCTGTGGTGCCGGGTCTGGTGGAACTGTTCGGCGACATGGATCAACGCCTTGGACGGGATGCAGCCGATGTTCAGGCAGGTCCCGCCCAGCGCCTGGGCTTCAACCAGGATGGTTTCGATCCCCAATTGACCGGCGCGGATCGCTGCCACGTAGCCGCCAGGACCGCCGCCAATGATCAGCAGCTTGGTGTTCAAAGTTTGCATCTCTTACTCCACAAACAAGGTGGCGGGTTGTTCGAGCAGGCCACGCAGGGCCTGGATGAATTGCGCCGCGTCCATGCCATCGACCACCCGGTGATCGAAGGAGCTGGAGAGGTTCATCATCTTGCGGATCACGATCTGGCCCTTGATCACCATCGGGCGTTCGACGATTTTGTTCACGCCGACAATCGCCACTTCCGGCAGGTTCAGCACCGGCGTGCTGACGATGCCACCGAGTGCGCCGAGGCTGGTCAGGGTGATGGTCGAACCGGACAGCTCGTCGCGACTGGCCTTGCCATTACGCGCGGCCGTGGCCAGGCGCGAAATTTCCGCCGCACTGTCCCATAGGCTGCGGGCCTCGGCATGACGCACCACTGGCACCATCAAGCCAACGTCGCTCTGGGTGGCAACACCGACATGCACCGCGCCGCAGCGGTGGATCACTTGGGCTTCATCGTCGTAACGGGCGTTCATCTGCGGAAAATCCCGCAGGGCCACGACCAGGGCGCGAACCAGGAACGGCAGCAAGGTGAGCTTGCCGCAACTGGCGCCGTGTTTTTCGTTCAGGTGAACCCGCAGTTCTTCCAGGGCGGTCACGTCGATTTCTTCGACGTAGCTGAAATGGGCGGCGCGCTGGGTCGCTTCCTGCATGCGCTGGGCGATCTTGCGGCGCATGCCGATCACTGGAATCTGTTGCTGGTCATGACGTTCGGCGTAACCCGAGCCGCCCTTGGCCTGGGTCGACGGACCCTGGGCCAGGTAGGCCTCCAGGTCTTCATGCAGAATCCGCCCGGCGGGGCCGCTGCCCTGGACCAGGCGCAGCTGGATGCCCAGGTCCAGCGCGTGCTTGCGCACGGCCGGCGAGGCCAGTGGACGCTCTTCGGGGGCGCGGGCCACAGGTGCTTGCGGGGCGCAGCGTGGCGCGGCGGTTTTTTCCACCACCGGTTCGGGCGTGGCCACTGGCGCTGGCTTTGGCGCCTGTACAGCCGCCGCAGCTGGAGCCGGTTGCGCCGATTCCTTCAGGTTGCCCGCGCCTTCCACTTCAATGCGGATCAGTTCGCTGCCCACCGCCATGACTTCACCTGGTTCGCCACCCAAGGCGATGACCCGGCCATGCACCGGCGAAGGAATATCCACCATCGCCTTGTCGGTCATCACGTCGGCCAGCACTTGGTCCTCGACCACCATGTCGCCAACCTTGACGTGCCACACCGACAATTCAACTTCCGCGATGCCTTCGCCGATGTCCGGCATCTTGATAACGTGCGTGCCCATTCAGACCTCCATGACCCGTTTCAACGCCGCGCCCACACGGGACGGCCCTGGGAAATACGCCCACTCCTGCGCGTGCGGGTAGGGGGTGTCCCAACCGGTGACGCGCTCGATGGGCGCTTCCAGGTGGTGGAAGCAATGTTCTTGTACCAACGACACCAGCTCGGCGCCGAAACCGCAGGTGCGGGTGGCTTCGTGGACCACCACGCAGCGGCCGGTCTTCTTCACCGACTTGACGATGGTCTCAAGGTCCAGCGGCCAGAGGCTGCGCAGGTCGATGACTTCGGCGTCGATGCCGGTTTCTTCGGCTGCCACTTGAGAGACGTAGACCGTGGTGCCGTAGGTCAGGACAGTCACGTCCTTGCCCGGACGGGTGATGGCGGCAACGTCCAGCGGCACGGTGTAGTAGCCGTCCGGGACTTGCGCCTGAGGGTGTTTGGACCACGGCGTCACCGGACGGTCGTGGTGGCCGTCGAACGGGCCGTTATACAGGCGCTTGGGTTCGAGGAAAATCACCGGGTCATCGTTTTCGATGGAAGCGATCAGCAGGCCCTTGGCGTCGTAGGGGTTGGACGGCATCACGGTGCGCAGGCCGCAGACCTGGGTGAACATCGCCTCGATGCTCTGGCTGTGGGTCTGGCCACCATAGATACCACCGCCGCAAGGCATGCGCAGGGTCATCGGCGCGGTGAACTCGCCGGCCGAGCGATAGCGCAGGCGCGCCGCTTCGGAAATGATCTGGTCCGAGGCGGGGTAGACGTAGTCGGCGAACTGGATCTCGGCTACCGGGCGCAGGCCGTAGGCACCCATGCCCACCGCCACGCCGACGATGCCGCTTTCGGAAATCGGTGCGTCGAACACCCGCGAGGTGCCGTACTTGTTCTGCAGGCCTTCGGTGCAGCGGAACACGCCGCCGAAGTAACCGACGTCCTGGCCGAACACCACGACGTTGTCGTCGCGCTCGAGCATCACGTCCATGGCCGAGCGCAGGGCCTGGATCATGGTCATGGTGGTAGTGGTCATGGCGGTGTCCAACGCAATATTGTTGTTGTGATCGTTCATGTCAGATCCCCAACTGCTGACGCTGGCGCTTCAAGTGCTCCGGCATCTCTTTGTAGACGTCTTCGAACATGGTCGCGGCGCTTGGAATCTGTCCGCCGGCGAGGGTGCCGTACTGCTCGGCTTCCTTCTGCGCGGCGATCACCTCGGCTTCGAGTTCGGCGGTGACAGCAGCGTGTTCCTCTTCGGACCACTGGCCGATCTTCACCATGTGCTGCTTGAGGCGGGCAATCGGATCGCCCAGCGGGAAGTGGCTCCAATCGTCGGCGGGGCGGTACTTGGAGGGATCGTCCGAGGTGGAATGCGGGCCGGCGCGGTAGGTGACCCATTCGATCAGCGCCGGGCCGAGGTTGCGGCGGGCGCGTTCGGCGGCCCAGCGTGAGGCGGCGTAGACCGCCATGAAATCGTTGCCATCGACACGCAGCGAGGCGATGCCGCAACCGACGCCGCGTCCGGCGAAAGTGGTGGCTTCACCGCCGGCAATGGCCTGGAAGGTCGAAATTGCCCACTGGTTGTTGACCACGTTGAGGATCACCGGCGCGCGGTAGACGTGGGCGAAGGTGAGGGCGGTGTGGAAGTCCGATTCGGCGGTGGCGCCGTCACCGATCCAGGCCGAGGCAATCTTGGTGTCGCCCTTGATCGCCGAGGCCATGCCCCAGCCCACGCCCTGGATGAACTGCGTGGCGAGGTTGCCGGAAATGGTGAAGAAGCCGGCGTCCTTGACCGAGTACATGATCGGCAACTGCCGGCCTTTTAGCGGATCGCGCTCGTTGGACAGCAGTTGGCAGATCAGGTCCACCAGCGGCACTTCGCGGGCCATCAGGATGCTTTGCTGGCGGTAGGTGGGAAAGCACATGTCGTCGATGTTCAACGCCAGGGCCTGGGCGCTGCCGATGGCTTCTTCGCCAAGGCTTTGCATGTAGAACGACATTTTTTTCTGACGCTGGGCGACGACCATGCGGTTGTCGTAGATGCGCGTCTTGAGCATGGCACGCATGCCCTTGCGCAGGATCTCGACGGGAATGTCCGCGGCCCAGTCACCCAAGGCATTGCCCTGGTCGTCGAGTACGCGGATCAGGCTGCGGGCCAGGTCGGCGGTGTCGGCGGGTTCGACGTCGATGGGAGGTTTGCGCACCGTGCCAGCATCGGACAGATGCAGGTAGGAGAAGTCGGTCTTGCAGCCGGGACGGCCCGAGGGTTCGGGAACGTGCAGGCGTAGCGGTTCGTACGCTGGGTTCATGGCTTTCTACGCTCGATCTTGTGAATTTCTTGTAGTGGGCGCGCTAGCTGACGAATTTCCCCGGGTACGGGAAATTGTCCTACAACAATCATAGGCTCGACGAAGAAGAATATTTTTCTCTGTTGGCTTGCTGTTCAGATCATTTGCAGATAAAAAATCTGCACAACGATAAGAAACGGGAAATTTTGTCTCATGCGCAAATTGGATCGTACCGACATTGGCATCTTGAACAGCCTTCAGGAAAACGCCCGCATCACCAATGCGGATCTCGCCCGTTCGGTCAATCTTTCGCCAACGCCGTGCTTCAACCGGGTCCGGGCCATGGAAGAGCTGGGCGTGATTCGCGAGCAGGTCACGCTGCTGGACGCCGACCTGCTGGGGTTGCACGTCAACGTGTTCATCCATGTCAGCCTGGAGAAGCAGGTGGAGGAGGCGCTGCAGCATTTCGAGGAGGCGATTTCCGACCGGCCCGAGGTGATGGAGTGCTATTTGATGGCGGGCGATCCGGACTACCTGATCCGCGTATTGGTGCCGACCATCCAGTCGCTGGAGCGCTTCATGATGGATTTTTTGACCAAGGTGCCGGGTGTGGCGAATATCCGCTCAAGCTTCGCGCTCAAGCAGGTGCGCTACAAGACCGCGTTGCCGTTGCCGGCGAATGGGTTGACGTTGGGTACGTGAAAGCTGCTAAAGCTGGTTGATCGGAATCTTCAGATAGGTCACGCCATTGCCCTCGGCCGGCGGCATGTGGCCGGCCCGCACATTTACCTGAATCGCTGGCAACAGCAGAGTCGGCATGCCCAGCGTCTTGTCGCGCTGGGTACGCATGGCCACGAATGCGGCTTCGTCGATGCCGTCGCGAACATGGATGTTGTGCTGACGCTGTTCGCCGACGGTGCTCATGCATTGGGGCTCGCGATCTTCCGGCGGATAGTCGTGGCACACGTACAGGCGCACGCTGGCGGGAAAGGCCAGCAACTTTTGAATCGAGGCGTAGAGCTGATGGGCATTGCCACCGGGAAAGTCGCAACGCGCGGTGCCGACGTCGGGCATGAACAGCGTGTCACCCACCATGATCACGTCGCCATCGATCAGGTAGGCCATGTCCGCCGGGGTGTGGCCAGGCATGTGCAGCGCGGTGGCCTTGAGGTTGCCGATGAAAAAAGATTCGTCGGCCGCGAACAGGTGATCGAACTGTGAACCATCCACCGCAAATTGCGGTTCGAGGTTGAACAGCGCCTTGAAGACACGCTGAACCTGGTGGATCGATTCGCCGATGGCGATCTTGCCCCCCAGTTTTCCTCGCAAGTAAGGGGCGGCGGACAAGTGATCGGCGTGGGCGTGGGTTTCCAGCAGCCATTGCACCGTCAGTTGATGTTCTGCCACGAAAGCGATCACCCGATCAGCCTGTTCGGTGCCGCTGCGGCCCGAAGCCGGGTCATAGTCGAGCACCGGGTCGACTACGGCGCATTGCCCGCCGTTGTGTTCATAGACCACGTAGGTATAGGTCTTGGAAGAGGGGTCGAGAAAGCTCTGGATCTGCGCGGGCATGACAGCGAACCTGTGCGGGAAGAAGCGGTTGCTACGCTTAAGGTTTACAACATAAGGTCCGCAGCTTAAGTGAGGGCCACCGCGTCCTGCAAATGCGATCACGCCTGACAACAGGCGTGCGCGGCTTGAGAGACTTTTATGTTATTGGCAAGTTTTTTCGGTGTGGTCATGGGACTGGTCCTGGGCCTGACGGGGGCGGGCGGCGGTATTCTGGCTGTGCCGGCCTTGGTGTTGGGCCTGGGTTGGAGCATGACCCAGGCCGCGCCAGTGGCGTTGTTCGCGGTGGGCAGCGCGGCGGCGGTGGGGGCCATTGATGGGTTGCGCCATGGCCTGGTGCGCTACCGGGCGGCGCTATTGATTGCGCTCTTGGGCGCGGTGTTTTCGCCGGTGGGTATTTACTTCGCCCACCAGCTTTCGGAAAGAATCCTGATGGTCCTGTTCAGCCTGCTGATGGTGTTGGTGGCGGCGCGCATGTTGCGCCGGGAAACGGCACAAGCGGGGCCCAGCGATCATGGCGCGGCCAGTTGGGGCCAGAAGAATTGCCTGCTTGATCAGCAGACTGGTCGCCTGGCCTGGACCGCCCGCTGCACCGCCACGCTGTCGGCATTGGGCGCGGTGACCGGCATGGTCTCGGGACTGCTGGGCGTGGGCGGCGGTTTCCTGATCGTCCCGGCGTTCAAGCAACTGACCGACGTGCAGATGCGCGGGATCGTCGCCACGTCCTTGATGGTCATCAGTCTGATTTCACTGATTGGCGTGGTGGGGGCGTTTCATGCCGGCGTGAGCATCGACCGGGTCGGGGCGGCGTTCATTGCGGCGAGCATTGTCGGAATGGTGCTCGGGCGACGGTTTTCGGCGAAGGTTCCGGCGCGGGCGTTGCAGGTGGGGTTTGCCGGAGTCTGTTTGGCGGTGGCGGTGTTCATGCTGGTTCGGGCGTAGCCACTTTCGCCAGGCGCGATGTTCTGCCAGCCCACCATTCGTCCAATATCTGCTCAAAACTGTCAACTCTGACAGTAGTCAGCGAGCACGACCCACGTCATAAATGACTCCGTCGTCTCTTCTGCAACCGGAATGCTTGCAATGGACGAACAGAAGCATCGGTGACTGTCGAGCTGCTGTTTGAACGGCTCCGAGGTCAATCAGCATAGCGTGCGATGGAGAGGCCCAGAATGAAAAATAAACCAATGACCGCCACACCTACACGGGCTGGCGAGTTCGACCCGGAATTCAACGGAGGTCAAATTCTGTTCCTTCCGGGGACGGATGCCGTCGATGTTGCAATAGATTCAGAGGATAGGATCTACATCGTGGGTGGAACAGCGCTGTGGGTAAATGGCGAATACATTATCTCGGCGCTCAATCCTGATGGAACGAACCGCGCAGACTTCAATGGCGGCGAGCCAGTCAGAAACTCGTTCATGCCGGGCGCGTGGTGCCTGGGGACGCAGGTAGCTGTCTTACCGGATGGAAAGATACTGATCCTGGGACCCGTCGAGTTGAGCAATGCGAAGTTTGGATTCGCGCTGGCACGTTACCTTCCCAACGGAGCGCTGGATCTCTCGTATGGTGTCAACGGCCATGCGGTACCGGTCTTCGACTTCGGCGATGCGGTCATTGCAAGGAATGATCCCGTTGTTGGCGGTAACGAGGCGAAATATCTCTATACGGGAACGTACTGCCTGTTCCTTTACGGAGGGCGGACATACATCTCCGGATTCGCGCTGAGAGCGCGCAAGGGCGTTACGCTGCTCATGTGCTTGGACGAGGACGGCAACCTCGTTCAGACGTTTGGAAACGGAGGTGGTGCGGTCATCGAACATCCAGAGCACCATTTGAATGCGCGAAGTATGCTGGTGGTAAACGACGCTATCTACTTGGCGGGATACGTGCAGGCCAGGCAAGGCAATTACAGCGCATGGGCCCGCGTGCGACTGGATGGCCGTCTCGACACCCGTTTCGGTAAGGGCGGGTTTATCTTTGAGATAGGCGCCGGTCATGGTGGTGGGGTAAACTTCAAGGCTATCGCATTAAAAGGCGACCAGAAAATCCTGGGTGTCGGCACGGCCTTGGACATTAGAATGACCTATCAAGGAATGCTGGAAAGTATCGATCAGGACGGCGGCAATGATGTGGGTTTCAATGATGGCGCCCCCGTCGTGACTAGCATAGGTCCGGAGTCCGACTGGTTCGATTGTGCGGTTCAACCGGACGGGCGCATCGTGACCTGTGGCTATACCGGCGCTGATCGCGAGAACATGTTGGTCGCGCGCTATCTGCCCGATGGGCGCCTGGATACCAGCTTCGGTGATAACGAGGGCTGGATTCAATTCAGGATGAAGGATGAGGTATACCAGCCTGCATTGGCATTACATTCCAATGGCGACATCGTCGTTACCGGTCGATATTTCGACGACCGGAGCTCGATACCCTTCGCATTCAGGTTGAAGGGTTGAGTCGCTCTGGTTTTTATAGCAGCCGACACTGCATCGAAAACCCCAGCGCCACCGATTGCCCTTGCTCCAGCAAGCGCAATCCCGGCTGCCCGGGCAAGTGGTGGGCATTGACCGGGTGGCTGACCGGTTCGATGCAGAAGAAATCCAGGCCGACGGGGCAGTACAGCAGGAAGTATTTGCTGCCGCTGGCGCGGCATTCCAGTTCATACCCCAGGTCCGGTTGCTGGATCAGGCAATCGCCGTCCCAACCGCCAAAACCATTGTCCACGAGGGTATCGGGCAGCGCACGAAGCTGCTGGAAATCCCATTCGGCGGGAACGGCGCCTAGTTCGGTCGGCAACTTTGTGGCATCGCATTTCCAGACTTCGCTCGCTCGGGTCTGCAGGCGTGTGTGGGCGGTGCGCGGAAAATACGGATGCAAGCCCAGCCCATGCCAGGCGGGCTGTTTCGCCGTGTGGGTGACGTGCGTTGCGATTTGCAGCTGGCCGCCGCTGAGGCGAATCCGCAGGGAGGCGCAATAGGCGAACGGGTGTTGGCTGTCGAGCTGCAGCAATACTTCCTGGGCGCTGTGCTCGGTCACTTGCCACGGTTGTTGCCAGGCACTGCCATGGATCGGAAACGGATCGTTGGGGCTGTTGGCTTCCAGGGCGAGCCAGCCGCCTGGGCAATCGAAACCGCCTTGGGCAATCCTGTTCGACCAGGGGATCAACGGAAAGCAACCGAGTTTGCCCGGTAGGCCATTCTCCAGCGCTTGCGGGGCGGGAGGACGCAGCAGCGGAGTGCCGGTGCTGCGCAATGTCCATTCAACGAGACTGGCGCCCAGGTGCGGGGCCAGGGTCAGGCGGGTGAGTTCGTCTTCGAGGTACAGGAGGGGCTGGGTCATGATGGTGGCGTCTGTTGGGAGGGCAAAGCTGGAGGGGAATCTGCCCAAGTGTGGCGAGGGGATTTATCCCCGCTGGGCTGCGCAGCAGCCCCAAAACCAGCCATCTCGATTTGCCTGATACACCGAGATCGGAACCTTTAGGGCTGCGGCGCAGCCCAGCGGGGATAAATCCCCTCGCCACAAGGGGACCTATTGTTTTCTGTTACAACACCAGATTCGGCAACCACAGGGAAATGGCAGGGATGTAGGTCACGAGCATCAGCACCACGAACAGCATGGCGTAGAACGGCAGCAGCGCCTTGACCGTGCTTTCGATGCTGACCTTGCCAATGGCGGAACCGACGAACAACACCGCGCCCACCGGTGGCGTGATCAGCCCGATGCCCAGGTTCACCAGCATGATCATGCCGAACTGCACCGGGTCCACGCCGATGCCGACGATGACTGGCATCAGGATCGGCGTCAGGATCAGGATCAGCGGCGCCATGTCCATCACGGTGCCCAGCAGCAGCAACATCACGTTGATGCACATCAGGATCACGTAGCGGTTGTCCGACAGTGTCAGGAACGCGGTGGTGATCTTCGCCGGGATTTCCATCAGCGTCATGATGTAGCCGAAGCTGGCGGCGAAGCCGATCAGGATCATCACGATGGAGATGGTGCGTACCGTACGGTGCATCAGTTTCGGCAACTCGCTCCACTTGTAGTCGCGATAGATGCACATGGTCACGAAGAACGCCCACACCACGGCAATGGCGGCCGATTCGGTGGCGGTGAACACACCGGAGAGGATGCCGCCAAGGATGATGAACAGGGTCATCATGCCCCACATGGCTTCCCGGCAGATCTTCAACGCTTGCTTGAGCGGGATCACTTCGCCCTTGGGGTAATTGCGTTTTTTCGCGAAGACCAGGCACAGCGCCATCAGGCAGAGGTTCATCATGATGCCGGGGACGATACCGGCCATGAACAGCGAACCGATGGAGACGGTGCCGCCCAAGCCTACGATTCCAGAGGCGGCTAACGAGGGAGAGGGGCCGGAACTGGACGTGACGGCATTAACCGACCCCGTCCCCTTGCGACTCGATAGCTGGCCGAATGCTTTCCGTTCCCTGTTCTGCCAGCCCACCATTCGTCCGATATCTGCTCAGAACTGTCAACTCTGACAGTAGTCAGCGAGCACGACCCACGTAATAAATCGCTCCGTCGTCCCTCTGCGAACGGAATGCTTGCAATGGACGAACAGAAGCATCGGTGACTGTCGAGCTGCTGTTGAATGGCTCCGAGGTCAATCAGCATAGCGTGGAATGCAGAGGTTCAAAATGAAAAAGCCAATGACCGCCACACCTACACGGGCTGGCGAGTTCGATCCGGAATTCAACAGAGGTCAAATTCTGCTTCTTCCGGGGATACAGACCTTCGATGTTGCGATAGATTCAGAGGACAGGGCTTACATCGTGGGTGAAACGGCGCCATCTGAATACATCATCTCGGCGCTCAAACATGATGGAACGAACCGTCAGGACTTCAATGGCGGCGAGCCAGTCAGAAACTCTTTCATGCCGGGCGCGGCGAGCGGGGGGATGAACATAGCTGTCTTACCGGATGGAAAGATATTAATTCTGGGAGTCGTCGAGCTTAGCTTTCGGAAGTTCGGATTCGCGCTGGCACGTTACCTTCCCAACGGAACGCTGGATCTCTCGTATGGCGTCAACGGCCATTCGGTGCCGCTCTTCGATTTCGGCGACGTCCTTCTCGCAAAGAGCGACCCCAATGTTGGCGGTAACGAGCCAACTTATCTCTATTCGGGGACGTCTTCTCTGTTTCTTTACGGAGGGCGGACATACATCTCCGGATTCGCGCTGAGAGCGGACAAGGGCGTTACGCTGCTCATGTGCTTGGACAAGGACGGCAACCTCGTTCAGACGTTTGGAAACGGAGGTGGTGCGGTCATCGAACATCCAGAGCACCATTTGAATGCGCGAAGTATGCTGGTGGTAAACGACGCTATCTACTTGGCGGGTTTCGTGCAGACGAGGCAAGGCGATAGCAGCGCATGGGCCCGCGTGCAATTGGATGGCCGTCTCGACACCCGTTTCGGTAAGGGCGGTTTTATCTTCGAGATAGACGCCTCCTCTGTCACTTGGGAACGCTTCAGGGCCGTCGCATTAAAGGGCGATCAGAAACTCCTGGGTGTCGGCGAGTTCAGAGGCAGGGATACCTTTCATGGGATGATGATAAGTATCGATCTGGACGGCGGCAGGGATGTGGGGTTCAATGGTGGCGAACCTGTGATTGCCATGGGGAATTCCGGCTGGTCCGATTGTGCGGTTCAACCGGACGGGCGCATCGTGACCTGTGGTTTTACGGGCGTTGAAGCCGACAACATGCTGGTCGCACGCTATCTGCCCGATGGACGCCTGGATACCAGCTTCGGTGATGACGAGGGCTGGATTCAATTCAAGTTGAAGGGTTGGGTATACCACTCTGCATTGGCATTACATTCCAATGGCGACATCCTCGTTACCGGCATTTATTCCGACGACGTTCGCTCGATACCCTTCGCATTCAGGTTGAAGGGTTGAGTCGCTATGGTCTTTATAGCAACCGACACTGCATCGAAAACCCCAGCGCCACCGACTGCCCTTGTTCCAGCAAACGCAACCCCGGCCGTCCCGGCAGATGGTGGGCATTGACCGGGTGGCTGACGGGTTCGATGCAGAAGAAATCCAGGCCCACGGGGCAGTACAGCAGGAAGTATTTGCTGCCGCTGGCGCGGCATTCCAACTCGTATCCCAGGTCTGGTTGCTGGACCAGGCAATGCCCGTCCCAGCCACCGAAGCCGTTGTCGACAAGGGTGTCCGGCAGTAACCGGAGCTGCTGGAAGTCCCAAACGGTGGGAACGTCCATCAGTTCCGTCGGTAGTTTCGACGCGTCGCACAGCCAGACTTCGCTGGCTCGGGTTTGCAGGCGCGTGCCGGCGGTGCGCGGAAAATACGGATGCAAGCCCAGCCCATGCCAGGCGGGCTGTTTCGCCGTGTGGGTGACGTGCGTTGCGATTTGCAGCTGGCCGCCGCTGAGGCGAATCCGCAGGGAGGCGCAATAGGCGAACGGGTGTTGGCTGTCGAGCTGCAGCAATACTTCCTGGGCGCTGTGCTCGGTCACTTGCCACGGTTGTTGCCAGGCACTGCCATGGATCGGAAACGGATCGTTGGGGCTGTTGGCTTCCAGGGCGAGCCAGCCGCCTGGGCAATCGAAACCGCCTTGGGCAATCCTGTTCGACCAGGGGATCAACGGAAAGCAACCGAGTTTGCCCGGTAGGCCATTCTCCAGCGCTTGCGGGGCGGGAGGACGCAGCAGCGGAGTGCCGGTGCTGCGCAATGTCCATTCAACGAGACTGGCGCCCAGGTGCGGGGCCAGGGTGAGGCGGGTGAGTTCGTCTTCGAGGTACAGGAGGGGCTGCGTCATGGGAGTCGCTTCTGTTCGGAGGGAGCCAGATGGAAGGGAGGCAGATAGCTTTTGTGGCGAGGGAGCTTGCTCCCGCTGGACTGCGTAGCAGGCCCATCCGGTCTGGACTCGGGCGTCTGCTTCGCAGCCGAGCGGGAGCAAGCTCCCTCGCCACAAGGGGGCTTGCTCGCTTACAGGGTTACAACACCAGATTCGGCAACCACAGGGAAATGGCAGGAATGTAGGTCACGAGCATCAGCACCACGAACAGCATGGCGTAGAACGGCAGCAGCGCCTTGACCGTGCTTTCGATGCTGACCTTGCCAATGGCGGAACCGACGAACAACACCGCGCCCACCGGTGGCGTGATCAGCCCGATGCCCAGGTTCACCAGCATGATCATGCCGAACTGCACCGGGTCCACGCCGATGCCGACGATGACTGGCATCAGGATCGGCGTCAGGATCAGGATCAGCGGCGCCATGTCCATCACGGTGCCCAGCAGCAGCAACATCACGTTGATGCACATCAGGATCACGTAGCGGTTGTCCGACAGTGTCAGGAACGCGGTGGTGATCTTCGCCGGGATTTCCATCAGCGTCATGATGTAGCCGAAGCTGGCGGCGAAGCCGATCAGGATCATCACGATGGAGATGGTGCGTACCGTACGGTGCATCAGTTTCGGCAACTCGCTCCACTTGTAGTCGCGATAGATGCACATGGTCACGAAGAACGCCCACACCACGGCAATGGCGGCCGATTCGGTGGCGGTGAACACACCGGAGAGGATGCCGCCAAGGATGATGAACAGGGTCATCATGCCCCACATGGCTTCCCGGCAGATCTTCAACGCTTGCTTGAGCGGGATCACTTCGCCCTTGGGGTAATTGCGCTTTTTAGCGAAGACCAGGCACAGCGCCATCAGGCAGAGGTTCATCATGATGCCGGGCACGATACCGGCCATGAACAGCGAACCAATGGAGACGGTGCCGCCAGCGGCGAGCGAGTACAGCACCGCGTTATGGCTGGGCGGTGTCAGCAGCGCTTGTACCGAACCACTGACGGTGACAGCGGTGGCGTACTCACGCGGATAGCCCTGGCGTGTCATTTCCGGGATCAGCACCGAGCCGACCGAGGCCGTATCAGCCACCGAGGAGCCGGAGATCGCGCCAAAGAAGCTCGAGGCCACGAGGTTGACCAAAGACAGGCCACCGCGCACGAAGCCTACCAACACACTGGCGAATGCCACCAATCGGCGGGACATGCCGCCCTCGGCCATGATCGCGCCGGCCAGGACGAAGAACGGAATGGCCAGCAGCGAGAATTTATTCACCCCGCCCGCCACCTGGATCATCATGGCCTGGAACGGAATATCGATCCACCACGCCCCGATCAGGGCGGCGGCGCCCAAGGCGTAGGCGACCGGCATGCCGATCAGGATCAACAGCAAAAAACTGCCCAGCAGAATCAGAGCGTCCATTAAGCGGCACCTTCGTTTTCTTCAACCAGGTCGAACTGCACGACCCGACGCTGGCTTTGATCACCCAGCAAGAGTTTTTCCAGGACAAAAATCAAGGTCAGGAAGCCACCAACCGGGATCGGCATATAGGTGATGCCGACGCGCAGGGTAGGGATGGCGCTCATGAACTGATTCCAGGTGGTCATGCACAGCTTGGTGCCCCAGACGGTCATGAAAATACACACCGCCGCCATCAGGAGCTGGGTGAAAATCGACGCCGCGTTTCGCCATTCAGATGGCATGCGGCTGGTGACCATATCCACGGCCATGTGCGAGCCGGAACGGTAGCTGGAAGCGGCACCGATGAAGGAAAACACCATCATCAGCAGGATGGCGGTGGGCTCCGGCCAACTGGAGCCTGAGCCCAGCACGTAGCGGGCAAATACGCCCCAGGGAATCATCAGGGAAACTGCCAGGACAGACAGGCCGGCTACCCAGATGCAAGTCATGTAAATCGTGTCGTTGATACGCAGCAGCAAATTCTTCATCGGGTTCCACCGTAACCGGGCGCGCCTTCACCTGCGGCGCGCCCAGCCTTTTCATGAGTACAGATCGAGAGGTCTTATTTAACGGCTTCGATACGCTTGATCAGGTCGGCATACGGCGCACCGTATTTGGCCCGGACCGGCGCGGTGGCGTCATAGAAGGGTTTTTTGTCGACGGTGATGAACTCGACGCCAGCGGCCTTGAGTTTTTCTTCACTGGCGGCGGATTTCTTGTCCCACAGAACGCGCTCTTCAGCCTGGGCCGCCTTGGCGGCTTTTTTCACCATGTCCTGCTGTTCTGGCGTGAGCTTGTTCCAGGTGATTTTCGACATCACGATCGGCTCAGGCAGGATCAGGTGACCGGTCAAGCTGTAGTACTTGGCGTTCTGGTAGTGGTTGTGTTCGAGCAGGGTCGGCGGGTTGTTTTCCGCGCCGTCGATGACGCCGGTCTGCAAGGCGCTGAAGATTTCGCCGGTGTCCATGGCGATGCCGTTGGCACCCATGGCGTTCATCATCTCGATGAACATAGGGTTGCCTTGGACGCGGATTTTCATGCCTTTCAGATCTTCAAGCTTGCGCACCGGTTTCTTGGTGTAGAGGTTGCGCGTACCGCCGTCCATCCAGGCCAGGGCCACCAGGCCGAACTCGGAGTTGGTGATCCGGTCAAGGATCGCATCGCCCACGTCGCCATCGATGACGGCGCGCATGTGGGCCTGGTCGCGGAAAATGAACGGCATGTTGAAGACGTTCACGTCCGGCACCACAGGGCCGACGATACCCAGGCTGACGCGGGACATCTGGATCGCGCCGGCTTGCATTTGCTCGATGACTTCTTTTTCGGAACCCAGTACGCCACCCGGGAAGAACTTGAACTTCAGTTCGCCCTTGCTCTCGGCTTCCAGGGCTTTACCCATGGACTCCTCGGCGACTACGGTCGGGTAGCCCTTGGGGTGAATGTCGGCGATTTTCAGAGTGAGTTCAGCGTGTGCCGCCTGGGCCAGGAAGGCCAAGGGCAGGGCCGCGATCAAAAGCGTGCGTTTGAAATTCATAGTCAATCTCCAGTGTTGTTGTTTTTATATCTATCGATGTGAAGCGGCAAAGCAGATCAGTTCGCGGAGTGTTTCCGTCCTCCGAAAGCAGGTTCGGCCAGGCCCTTGACGCCGGGCTTGAGGGCGAACACGCCACCGGCCAAGGATTGCGGATCGTTGTCGTCACCTGGGCGGATCGAGGTGACGAAAAGGCTGTCCAGGCCACTGCCGCCAAAGGCGCACATGGTCGGTTTTTTCACCGGCACTTCCAGCGAGCGGTCGAGGCGTCCATCCGGGGTGAAGCGGTGGATCAGGCCTGCATCGTTGGCGCAGATCCAATAGCAACCGTCCGCATCCACCGCCGCGCCGTCCGGGCGACCGGCCAGGGGCATCATGTCGACGAACAGCCGCCGGTTGGACGGCGTACCGCTGTCGATGTCGTAGTCGAAGGCCCAGATCTGCTGGATCAACGGGTGCGAATCGGAGAGGTACATGGTGCGTCCGTCCGGGCTGAAACCCAGGCCGTTGGGCACGATGAAACCGCTCAGTTGCGTCTCGACCGGGCTGCATTGCCCGGCGTCATAACGGTACATCCGGCCTTCGTCGGCGTTGGCGCCCATGTTCAGCACCATGCTGCCGGCCCAGAAGCGGCCCTGACGGTCGCAGCGGCCGTCGTTGAGGCGCATGTCAGTGCGGCTGTGTTCGACGCTCGCGCACAGCTCGCTGTCGAGGCTGCCATCGTCATTCGGGTGCAGGCGGAAGAAACCGCTTTCCATGCCCGCGACCCAGCCACCGTCCTGGTGACGGGCAATGCAGGCGAGCATTTCCGGTGCTTCCCAGCCCTGGATTTTTCCAGTGCTGGCGTTCCAGCGTTGCAGGCCGCCGTTGGGGATGTTCACCCAATAGAGCGCATTTTCCTCGGGGACCCACACCGGGCTTTCCCCGACGGCGTTGCGTGCATCGACAATCAATTCGGCTTGCATGGCGATTCCTTGGTTCGTTCGTATCCCATGAACAACAGGCGAATCAGTCGTCGAACGGGCCGGTCGCTACAAAAGCGCCGCCCTGGTAGACCATGGCCGGGTCATCGGCGGCCGGCATCGGCTGCGCTTCGACTTTGGCGCGGAAGATTTCCGAAGTGTCCTTGGGCTGGTAGCCCAGGTGCGCGGCGTGGCTGTTGTCCCACCAGACGTCGCGGTTGGCGGACACGCCGTAGACCACGGTATGGCCGACTTTGGGGGTATAGAGCGAGCATTCGATCAGTTGGGTGAGGTCGTCGAAACTCAGCCAGGTGCTCATCATCCGGCGGTTCTGTGGTTCCGGGAACGACGAGCCGATGCGGATGCTCACGGTCTCGATGCCGTAGCGATCGAAGTAGAAATTGGCGATGTCTTCACCGTAGGACTTGGACAGGCCGTAGTAGCCATCCGGACGACGAAGGCAATGGGCGTCAAGCGTCTGGTCCTGTTTGTAGAAACCGATGACGTGGTTGGAGCTGGCGAAGATCACGCGTTTGACACCGTGCTTGCGCGCCGCTTCATAAATATGGAAAACGCCGCTGATATTGGCGCCGAGGATCTCTTCGAACGGACGCTCTACCGAAACACCACCGAAATGCAGGATGGCATCAACGCCCTCCACCAGTTGGTGCACGGCCTGTTTATCCGACAGGTCGCAGGGCACCACTTCCTCACTTTCATCAATGGCCGGGGCCATGTTGGCGATGTCCGACAGGCGAATCTGGCGGGCGTAAGGCTTGAGGCGTTCGCGCAAGACTTTGCCAAGGCCGCCGGCAGCGCCGGTCAACAGCAGGCGATTGAAGGGTTGGCGAATCTGTGTCGTGGTCATGGCATTACCTGAGCAAACAATGAGAGGTACAGTTGTTATAAGTTGTCGTACGACCGAGATGGAATATCCTTATCCTTCCGCTACCTTGTCAACGTTTGATCGACGAACCGCTCTAGGTCGGCATCCTTGCCGGGGCTTGCCATGGCGCTGGCAGGCGCACATGGCAAGGGGTTCCTCAGTGTTACAGGAGCGAAAGCGGATAGCTGATGAAGATACGGTTCTCGTCGAATTCGTTGGTGCTGAAGTCGCGACGAATCGATGCGTTACGCCATTTCACGTTGAGGCTCTTGAGCGCGCCGCTCTGCACGGTGTAGGCCAGTTCACTTTCACGGCCCCATTCCTTGCCATCGTCGACCGTGGCGGTGTGCACGTTGTCGCCGCTGATGTAGCGGTTCATCAGGGTCAGGCCC
>NZ_JABWQW010000041.1:0-34633 GCF_014268645.1 Pseudomonas sp. SWRI154 | reverse complement strand
TGTAGAGGACTTGCACCTCCAAGTCACCAGCGTGGCCACCACAGCCAAGCTGGTTGCGCTTACGCGCAACGCGCCATGCCTGGCGCACGCACAAAAAACCGGGCACTAGGCCCGGTTCTTCGTTGCAGACTGTCGTCTTACTCGGCGCTTACAGCTTCGCCGGCAGTAGCACGATCAACCAACTCGACGTACGCCATAGGCGCGTTGTCGCCAGCGCGGAAACCGCACTTGAGGATGCGCAGGTAGCCACCCTCACGGGTAGCGTAACGCTTGCCCAGGTCGTTGAAGAGCTTACCAACGATAGCTTTCGAACGAGTACGGTCGAAAGCCAGGCGGCGGTTAGCCAGGCTGTCTGTCTTGGCCAGAGTGATCAGCGGCTCAGCAACGCGACGCAGTTCTTTGGCTTTCGGCAGTGTAGTTTTGATCAGCTCGTGCTCGAACAGCGACACCGCCATGTTTTGGAACATGGCCTTGCGGTGCGAGCTGGTGCGGCTCAGGTGACGTCCACTTTTACGATGACGCATGGTTCATTCCTTACCAAACACAACGTTCGGTGATTACGACGATCAGGCAGTCGCCTTGTCGTCCTTCTTAAGACTTGCAGGCGGCCAGTTGTCGAGGCGCATGCCGAGGGACAGACCGCGGGAGGCCAGAACGTCCTTGATTTCAGTCAAGGATTTCTTGCCAAGGTTCGGAGTCTTCAACAGCTCTACTTCGGTACGCTGAATCAGGTCGCCGATGTAGTAGATGTTTTCCGCCTTAAGGCAGTTAGCCGAACGTACAGTCAGTTCCAGATCGTCAACCGGGCGAAGCAGGATCGGATCGATCTCGTCTTCCTGCTCGACAACCACTGGCTCACTGTCACCCTTGAGGTCGACGAACGCAGCCAACTGCTGTTGCAGGATGGTTGCAGCGCGGCGGATAGCCTCTTCAGGATCCAGGGTACCGTTGGTTTCCAGATCAATAACCAGCTTGTCCAGGTTGGTACGCTGTTCGACACGGGCGTTTTCCACCACGTATGCGATACGGCGAACCGGGCTGAACGAAGAGTCGAGCTGCAAGCGACCGATGCTGCGGCTTTCGTCTTCATCGCTCTGACGCGAGTCTGCCGGTTCATAACCACGACCACGAGCTACGGTGAGCTTCATGTTCAGGGCGCCGTTAGACGCCAGGTTAGCGATTACGTGATCGGGGTTAACGATCTCGACATCATGATCCAGCTGAATATCGGCAGCGGTAACCACCCCCGAACCCTTCTTCGACAAGGTCAGCGTAACTTCGTCACGACCGTGCAGCTTGATAGCCAGACCTTTAAGGTTCAACAGGATTTCAATTACGTCTTCCTGTACACCTTCGATGGCGCTGTACTCGTGGAGCACACCGTCAATCTCGGCCTCGACTACTGCACAGCCAGGCATTGAGGACAACAGGATGCGTCGCAGCGCGTTGCCCAGGGTGTGGCCGAAACCACGCTCGAGAGGCTCGAGTGTGATCTTGGCGCGGGTTGGACTGACAACCTGCACATCAATATGGCGGGGTGTCAGGAACTCATTTACCGAAATCTGCATGGATGCACCTATTTTCTAGCCCTTACTTGGAGTAGAGCTCGACAATCAGGCTTTCGTTGATGTCGGCGGACAGATCACTGCGAGCAGGAACGTTCTTGAAAACGCCCGACTTCTTCTCAGTGTCTACTTCTACCCATTCTACGCGGCCACGTTGGGCACACAGATCGAGAGCTTGGACAATGCGAAGTTGGTTTTTTGCCTTCTCGCGAACAGCGACCACGTCACCAGCACGAACCTGGTAGGACGGAACGTTCACGGTCTGACCGTTAACGCTGATCGACTTGTGCGATACCAGCTGACGAGATTCGGCACGAGTAGAACCGAAACCCATACGGTATACAACGTTGTCCAGACGGCATTCGAGCAGTTGCAACAGGTTTTCGCCGGTTGCACCTTTCTTGCCAGCAGCTTCTTTGTAGTAGCCGCTGAACTGACGCTCGAGAACGCCGTAGATACGACGGACCTTCTGCTTTTCACGCAGTTGGGTGCCGTAATCGGACTGGCGACCGCGGCGCTGGCCGTGGATACCAGGTGCTGCTTCGATGTTGCACTTCGATTCGATCGCGCGCACGCCGCTCTTCAGGAAGAGATCGGTGCCTTCGCGACGAGCGAGTTTGCATTTTGGACCAATGTAACGAGCCATTCTTTACAATCTCCTGGATTACACGCGGCGCTTCTTCGGCGGACGGCACCCGTTGTGCGGGATTGGCGTCACGTCGGTGATGCTGGCGATCTTGTAGCCACAGCCGTTCAAAGCGCGGACTGCGGATTCACGACCTGGACCTGGACCTTTGACGTTGACGTCGAGGTTTTTCAGGCCGTATTCCAGCGCAGCTTGACCAGCACGCTCGGCAGCTACTTGAGCAGCGAACGGGGTGGACTTGCGGGAACCGCGGAAACCCGAACCACCGGAGGTAGCCCAGGAAAGAGCGTTACCTTGACGGTCGGTAATGGTCACGATGGTGTTGTTAAAAGAAGCATGGATGTGGGCGATGCCATCAACCACTGTCTTTTTAACTTTTTTACGAGGACGAGCAGCAGGTTTTGCCATGATTAAATTCCTGTCGATTCGCTGGGGCGATTACTTGCGGATCGGCTTACGCGGACCTTTACGGGTACGCGCGTTGGTCTTGGTACGCTGACCGCGTACTGGCAGACCACGACGATGACGCAGACCGCGATAGCAACCGAGGTCCATCAAGCGCTTGATTTTCATGTTGATTTCGCGACGCAGGTCACCTTCAGTGGTGAACTTCGCCACTTCGCCACGCAGCTGTTCAATTTGCTCGTCGCTCAGATCCTTGATCTTTGCGGCTGGGTTGACCCCAGTCTCTGCACAAATTTTCTGTGCAGTAGTGCGACCAACACCATAGATGTAGGTCAGCGAGATAACAGTATGCTTGTTATCTGGAATGTTGACGCCTGCAATACGGGCCATTCAGTGGGACTCCAATTGACAGCTACCTACGCCCCGGAAGCCAAGAAATAGGGCGCGAGATAATATCGCTGTAATAACAAATAATCAACCCGGCAGCGCACTAGCTGCCGGGCTTAAAGCACAATCACACTCAGCCTTGGCGCTGTTTGTGACGCGGTTCCGCGCTGCAAATTACCCGAACAACACCTTCGCGGCGAATAATCTTGCAGTTACGGCACAGCTTTTTCACCGATGCACGAACTTTCATCACCAACTCCTCGAACCTTATGGACGCTACTCAGCGCAACATGCCGCTGCCGTAGCCCTTCAGGTTGGCTTTCTTCATCAGGGATTCGTACTGGTGCGAAACGAGGTGCGATTGTACTTGGGACATGAAGTCCATCACAACCACGACCACGATCAGCAACGAGGTCCCGCCAAGGTAGAACGGAACGTTTGCCGCAACCACCAGGAACTGGGGAAGCAAGCAGACGGCCGTCATGTAAAGAGCACCGAACAAGGTCAAACGAGTCAGAACGCCATCAATGTAGCGTGCGGACTGCTCACCAGGACGGATACCCGGAATAAAGGCACCGGACTTCTTCAGGTTTTCCGCTACGTCTTTCGGATTGAACATCAACGCCGTATAGAAGAAGCAGAAGAAAATAATCCCTGCACTAAACAGCAGAATATTCAACGGCTGACCAGGAGCGATCGACTGCGAGATGTCCTGCAACCAGCCCATACCTTCAGACTGGCCGAACCAGGCACCCAACGAAGCCGGGAACAGCAAGATGCTGCTCGCGAAAATGGCCGGGATTACGCCGGCCATGTTCACCTTCAACGGCAAGTGGCTGGTCTGCGCAGCAAACACCTTGCGGCCCTGCTGACGCTTGGCGTAGTGAACAGCAATGCGACGCTGACCACGCTCAATGAACACCACGAAACCGATAATCGCTACTGCCAGCAAACCGATGGCAACCAGGGCGAAGATGTTGATATCACCCTGACGCGCAGACTCGAAAGACTGCCCAATCGCTCTCGGAAGACCGGCGACGATACCTGCGAAGATCAACATCGAGATACCGTTGCCAACACCACGCTCAGTAATCTGCTCACCCAGCCACATCATGAACATCGCACCCGCCACAAAAGTGGTTACCGCGACGAAATGGAAGCCAAAGTCACCAGTGAACGCTACGCCCTGCCCCGCCAGACCGATGGACATGCCAACAGCCTGGACGAGAGCGAGGACGACAGTGAGGTAGCGGGTGTACTGGCTGATCTTGCGACGGCCAGCTTCACCTTCCTTCTTCAACTGCTCCAGCTGCGGGCTGACAGCGGACATCAGTTGCATGATGATCGATGCCGAAATGTACGGCATGATCCCCAGTGCAAAGATGCTCATCCGCTCCAGCGCACCGCCGGAAAACATGTTGAACAAGCTAAGAATGGTCCCCTCATTCTGTCGAAACAGGTCCGCGAGTCGGTCCGGGTTGATACCTGGAACCGGGATGTGTGCGCCTATTCGGTAGACGATAATCGCCAGGAACAGAAAACGCAGACGAGCCCAGAGTTCAGACATACCGCCTTTGCCGAGCGCAGAGAGAGCACCTTGCTTAGCCATTTATTCCTCGAACTTGCCGCCAGCTGCTTCGATAGCCGCACGCGCACCTTTGGTGGCGCCGATTCCCTTTCCGATGGTGACAGCACGAGCAACTTCGCCCGACAGCATGATTTTCACACGCTGTACGTTCTGGTTGATCACGTTGGCATCCTTCAGGGACTGCACGGTGACGATGTCGCCGTCCACTTTGGCCAGTTCGGACAGACGCACTTCTGCGCGGTCCATGGCTTTCAGGGAAACGAAACCGAACTTCGGCAGGCGACGATGCAGCGGCTGTTGACCGCCTTCAAAGCCTGGAGCGATGGTGCCACCGGAGCGGGAGGTCTGACCTTTGTGGCCACGGCCACCGGTCTTGCCCAAACCACTACCGATACCACGGCCCGGACGATGCTTTTCGCGACGGGAACCCGGCGCTGGACTCAGATCATTGAGTTTCATCGATTAACCCTCGACACGCAGCATGTAGTAAGCCTTGTTGATCATCCCGCGATTCTCGGGAGTATCCAGGACTTCTACAGTGTGACCGATGCGACGCAGACCCAAACCCTTAACACACAGTCTGTGGTTAGGGATGCGGCCGGTCATGCTTTTGATCAGCGTAACTTTTACGGTAGCCATGATCAGAAGATCTCCTTGACGCTTTTGCCACGCTTGGCGGCAATGGATTCAGGAGACTGCATTGCTTTCAAACCCTTGAAAGTGGCGTGAACCACGTTTACCGGGTTAGTCGAGCCGTAGCACTTGGCCAGAACGTTCTGAACGCCAGCAACTTCGAGGACAGCACGCATAGCGCCGCCAGCGATGATACCGGTACCTTCAGAAGCAGGCTGCATGTACACCTTCGAAGCGCCATGGGCAGACTTCATTGCGTACTGCAGAGTGGTGCCGTTCAGATCAACCTGGATCATGTTGCGGCGAGCAGCTTCCATTGCCTTCTGGATCGCAGCAGGCACTTCACGCGACTTGCCACGGCCGAAGCCAACACGGCCCTTACCATCACCAACCACGGTCAACGCGGTGAAAGTGAAGATACGGCCGCCTTTAACGGTTTTGGCTACGCGGTTAACTTGAACCAGCTTCTCGATGTAGCCTTCGTCGCGCTTTTGGTCGTTATTTGACATAACTTAGAACTCCAGCCCAGCTTCACGAGCAGCATCAGCCAGCGCCTTGACGCGGCCGTGGTACTTGAAGCCAGAGCGGTCGAAAGCCACCTGCGAGACGCCAGCGGCTTTAGCACGCGTAGCGACCAGCTGGCCAACCTTAGTGGCCGCGTCGATGTTGCCAGTGGCGCCATCACGCAGTTCTTTATCCAAAGTCGAGGCACTTGCCAGGACTTTGTTGCCGTCGGCCGAAATGACCTGGGCGTAGATGTGCTGCGACGAGCGGAACACGCAGAGACGCACGACTTCGAGTTCGTGCATTTTCAGGCGTGCTTTGCGAGCGCGACGCAGTCGAGTAACTTTTTTGTCGGTCATTTGCTATGCCCTACTTCTTCTTGGCTTCTTTACGACGGACGACTTCGTCCGCGTAGCGCACACCTTTGCCTTTGTACGGCTCTGGTGGACGGAAGTCGCGGATCTCGGCGGCCACTTGACCTACCAGCTGCTTGTCGATGCCCTTGATCAGGATATCGGTCTGGCTAGGAGTCTCAGCGGTGATGCCTTCCGGCAGTTCATAATCCACTGGGTGCGAGAAGCCAAGAGCCAGGTTCAGCACTGTGCCTTTTGCTTGCGCTTTGTAACCAACACCGACCAGCTGGAGCTTACGCTCGAAGCCTTGGCTTACGCCTTGGACCATGTTGTTTACCAACGCACGAGTGGTACCAGCCATTGCGCGAGTCTGTTGATCGCCATTGCGAGCAGCGAAACGCAGCTCACCAGCTTCTTCAACGATCTCAACGGACGAATGGATGTTCAGTTGCAGAGTGCCCTTGGCACCCTTCACCGAAAGCTGTTGGCCTGCGAATTTGACTTCGACACCGGCTGGCAGCTTAACGGGGTTCTTAGCGACGCGTGACATGCTTATCCCCCCTTAGAACACAGTGCAAAGAACTTCGCCGCCGACACCGGCAGCGCGCGCAGCACGATCCGTCATCACACCTTTGTTGGTGGAGACGATAGACACACCGAGACCGCCACGAACTTTTGGCAGATCATCGACGGACTTGTACTGACGCAGGCCAGGACGGCTAACGCGCTTCACTTCCTCGATGACCGGACGGCCTTCGAAGTACTTCAGCTCGATGGACAGCAGAGGCTTGATTTCGCTGCTGATCTGATAACCCGCAATGTAACCTTCGTCCTTCAGGACTTTGGCAACAGCTACCTTCAACGTAGAAGATGGCATGCTTACGACGGACTTTTCAGCCATCTGGGCATTACGGATACGAGTTAGCATGTCCGCTAACGGGTCCTGCATACTCATGGGCTAGACGCTCCTAATACACAAAAAATTAGCCTTTCGGCTAGTACGTGTCGCCGAGCGCATCCGTGCAATAAAAACACGGGCTCAGGCGAGCCGGGTATTCTAGACACACCCCACAAATGAATCAAGCCCCAAAAGGGGCTTGATTCATGTTCAAGGTCACCGACGGTCAGGATCTTGCGATCCCGAACGCCGCGACTTTGACAGTGCTTACCAGCTGGCCTTAACCAGACCTGGAACGTCACCACGCATTGCAGCTTGACGCAGCATGTTACGGCCGAGGCCGAACTTGCGGTACACGCCGTGCGGACGACCAGTCAGGCGGCAGCGGTTACGCATGCGCGAAGCGCTGGCGTCACGTGGCTGTTTCTGCAGTGCTACGGTAGCTTCCCAACGTGCCTCTGGACTTGCGTTCAGATCCACGATGATCGCTTTCAGCGCTGCACGCTTGGTGGCGTACTTGGCAACGGTGAGCTGACGCTTCAGCTCACGGTTCTTCATGCTCTTCTTGGCCATTTTCCTACTCCAATCAGTTGCGGAACGGGAATTTGAAAGCGCGCAGCAGTGCGCGACCTTCGTCATCCGTCCGAGCAGTGGTGGTCAGGGTAATGTCCAGACCGCGGAGAGCGTCGATCTTGTCGTAATCGATTTCCGGGAAGATGATCTGCTCTTTTACGCCCATGCTGTAGTTGCCACGACCATCGAAGGACTTGGCATTCAGGCCGCGGAAGTCGCGAACCCGAGGCAGGGAGATCGACAGCAGACGATCCAGGAACTCGTACATACGCTCACGGCGCAGGGTCACTTTGACGCCGATCGGCCAACCTTCACGGACTTTAAAGCCAGCGATGGATTTCCGAGCGTAAGTCACAACGACTTTCTGACCGGTGATCTTTTCCAGGTCGGCAACAGCGTGCTCGATGACTTTTTTGTCGCCGATCGCTTCGCCCAGACCCATGTTCAGGGTGATTTTAGTAACGCGCGGAACTTCCATCACGTTCGAAAGCTTAAGTTCTTCCTTAAGTTTCGGTGCGATTTCCTTCCGGTAAATCTCTTTTAGTCGTGCCATGGTCTTCTACCTAGCAGTGTTCAAGCATCAACCGCTTTTTGGGTCGACTTGAAGACACGAATTTTCTTACCGTCTTCTACTTTGAAACCAACGCGGTCAGCCTTGTTGGTTTCGCCGTTGAAAATGGCGACGTTGGAAGCGTGCAGTGGCGCTTCTTTCTCGACGATACCGCCCTGTACGCCCGACATCGGGTTAGGCTTGGTATGACGCTTGACCAGGTTCAGACCACCAACAACCAGACGGTTGTCAGCAAGAACCTTCAGCACCTTACCGCGCTTACCCTTGTCTTTGCCGGCGATCACGATGATCTCGTCGTCACGACGAATCTTTTGCATGTCGGATCTCCTTACAGCACTTCTGGGGCGAGCGAGACGATCTTCATGAACTTCTCAGTACGAAGTTCACGGGTCACTGGCCCAAAGATACGGGTGCCGATTGGCTCTTGCTTGTTGTTCAGCAGAACAGCAGCGTTGCCATCAAAGCGGATGATGGAGCCGTCAGCACGACGAACACCATGGCGAGTGCGGACTACAACAGCAGTCATCACTTGACCTTTCTTCACTTTACCGCGAGGAATTGCTTCCTTGACGGTAACTTTGATGATGTCACCGATACCAGCGTAACGACGATGGGAGCCACCCAGCACCTTGATGCACATAACACGGCGAGCGCCGCTGTTATCGGCCACATCGAGCATGGATTGAGTCTGAATCATATAATTTCTCCGACCCCTAGCCCTTAGACTTCCACAGCGCGTTCGAGAACATCAACCAGCGCCCAAGACTTGGTCTTGGCCATCGGACGAGTTTCACGAATAGTGACTTTGTCGCCGATGTGGCACTGATTGGTTTCGTCGTGCGCGTGCAGCTTAGTCGAACGCTTAACGTATTTACCGTAGATCGGGTGCTTAACGCGACGCTCGATCAGAACGGTGATGGTTTTGTCCATCTTGTCGCTGACAACACGGCCAGTCAGCGTACGGACAGTTTTTTCGGCTTCAGCCATGATTACTTACCTGCCTGCTGGTTGAGCACAGTTTTCACGCGAGCGATGTCACGCTTAACTTGCGAGAGCAGATGAGACTGCCCCAACTGGCCAGTTGCCTTCTGCATACGCAGATTGAACTGGTCGCGCAGCAGGCCGAGCAGTTGCTCGTTCAGCTGCTGTGCTGATTTTTCACGAAGTTCATTCGCTTTCATCACATCACCGTCCGTTTAACAAAGGAGGTGGCGAGCGGCAGCTTTGCAGCAGCCAGGGCGAAAGCCTCACGCGCCAGCTCTTCAGAAACACCCTCGATTTCATACAGGACTTTACCTGGCTGAATCTGGGCAACCCAGTACTCCACGTTACCCTTACCTTTACCCATCCGAACTTCGAGTGGCTTCTTGGTGACAGGCTTGTCCGGGAATACACGGATCCAGATCTTGCCGCCACGTTTTACGTGACGGGTCAGAGCACGACGCGCTGACTCGATCTGACGAGCGGTGAGACGACCACGAGCGACAGACTTCAGCGCGAACTCGCCGAAGCTGACTTTGCTACCGCGCAATGCCAGGCCACGGTTGTGACCGGTCATCTGCTTGCGGAACTTCGTACGCTTTGGTTGCAACATTTGGCGTACCCCTTACTTAGCAGCTTTTTTACGAGGCGCTGGTGCTTGTGGCTTCAGTTCTTCTTGGCGACCACCAATTACTTCGCCTTTGAAGATCCAAACCTTTACACCGATCACACCGTAGGTGGTGTGAGCTTCGTAGTTGGCATAGTCGATGTCGGCACGCAGGGTGTGCAGTGGCACACGACCTTCGCGATACCATTCAGTACGTGCGATTTCAGCACCGCCGAGACGACCGCTCACTTGGATTTTGATGCCTTTGGCACCAATGCGCATTGCGTTCTGTACAGCGCGCTTCATAGCGCGACGGAACATTACGCGACGCTCCAGCTGCTGAGCTACGCTCTGCGCAACCAGCATACCGTCGAGCTCCGGCTTGCGGATCTCTTCGATATTGATGTGCACAGGCACACCCATTTGCTTGGTCAGGTCCTGACGCAGTTTCTCAACATCTTCACCTTTCTTCCCGATAACGATACCTGGACGAGCGGTGTGGATGGTGATACGTGCAGTTTGAGCCGGACGATGGATATCGATACGGCTTACGGACGCGCTTTTTAGTTTGTCTTGGAGATACTCACGCACCTTCAGATCAGCGAACAAGTAGTCCGCATAAGTCCGACCGTCTGCGTACCAGACGGAGGTGTGCTCCTTGACGATTCCCAGGCGAATGCCAATGGGATGTACTTTCTGACCCATCTCTTCGACTCCGTTACTTGTCAGCAACCTTGACAGTGATATGGCAAGACCGCTTGACGATGCGATCAGCACGGCCTTTGGCACGTGGCATGATGCGCTTCAGCGAACGCCCTTCGTTGACGAAAACGGTGCTGACCTTCAGGTCATCAACGTCTGCGCCTTCGTTATGCTCGGCGTTGGCTACGGCCGACTCCAGCACTTTCTTCATGATCTCGGCGGCTTTCTTACTGCTGAAAGCCAACAGGTTGAGCGCTTCGCCCACCTTCTTCCCGCGGATCTGGTCGGCGACCAAGCGGGCTTTCTGGGCGGAGATTCGAGCGCCCGACAACTTAGCGGCTACTTCCATTTCCTAACCCCTTAACGCTTGGCTTTCTTGTCAGCCACGTGCCCACGATATGTGCGGGTACCGGCGAACTCGCCCAGTTTGTGGCCGACCATGTCTTCGTTCACGAGAACTGGGACGTGCTGGCGACCGTTGTGTACTGCGATGGTCAGACCGACCATTTGTGGCAGGATCATCGAACGACGCGACCAGGTCTTAACTGGTTTGCGATCGTTCTTTTCCGCCGCCACTTCGATCTTCTTCAGTAGGTGAAGATCAATAAAAGGACCTTTTTTCAGAGAACGTGGCACTGTCGTATCCCTCTATTTACTTGCGACGACGGACGATCATTTTGTCGGTACGCTTATTACCACGAGTCTTCGCGCCCTTAGTCGGGAAGCCCCATGGCGATACCGGATGACGACCACCAGAGGTACGACCTTCACCACCACCATGTGGGTGGTCAACCGGGTTCATGGCAACACCACGAACGGTTGGGCGAACGCCACGCCAGCGCTTGGCACCAGCTTTACCCAACGAACGCAGGCTGTGCTCGGAGTTCGAGACTTCGCCCAGGGTCGCACGGCATTCAGCCAGTACTTTACGCATCTCACCAGAACGCAGACGCAGGGTCACGTAGACACCTTCACGAGCGATCAGCTGAGCCGAAGCACCAGCGGAACGAGCGATCTGTGCGCCTTTACCTGGCTTCAATTCGATGCCGTGTACGGTGCTACCAACTGGAATGTTACGCAGTTGCAGAGCGTTGCCCGGCTTGATCGGCGCCAGGGCACCTGCGATCAGCTGGTCGCCAGCGCTCACGCCTTTAGGGGCGATGATGTAGCGACGCTCGCCATCTGCGTAAAGCAGCAGAGCGATGTGAGCAGTACGGTTTGGATCGTATTCGATACGCTCGACGGTGGCAGCGATGCCATCCTTGTCGTTGCGACGGAAGTCGACCAGACGATAATGCTGCTTATGACCACCACCGATGTGACGAGTGGTAATACGGCCATTGTTGTTACGACCACCAGACTTCGATTTTTTCTCGAGCAGCGGTGCGTGAGGAGCGCCTTTATGCAGCTCCTGGTTGACCACCTTGACCACAAAACGGCGGCCAGGGGAAGTCGGTTTGCATTTAACGATTGCCATGATGCACCCCTTCCTTACTCAGCACTGCTGCTGAAATCGAGATCTTGGCCTGGCTGAAGGGAGATAACTGCCTTCTTCCAGTCATTACGCTTGCCCAGACCGCGAGCAGTGCGCTTGCTCTTACCCAGAACATTCAGGGTAGTAACGCGCTCTACTTTCACGCTGAACAGGCTTTCGACGGCCTTCTTGATTTC
This sequence comes from Pseudomonas sp. SWRI154, assembly GCF_014268645.1. NCBI lineage: Bacteria > Pseudomonadati > Pseudomonadota > Gammaproteobacteria > Pseudomonadales > Pseudomonadaceae > Pseudomonas > Pseudomonas sp. SWRI154. The sequence continues at coordinate 22,549 of NZ_JABWQW010000041.1, read as the reverse complement.
CAGCTTGGTTGCGTCGGTCGCAACCTTGAAAACGAACTGGCCTTTCTTGTCTGCCAGAACCGTAGCCTTCTCGGAAACGTGCGGGCCAAGCAGAACTTTAAATACGCGTTCCTGGTTCATCCCAGCAGCTCCTCGAATTTCTTCACGGCCGACACGGTGATCAACACCTTGTCGTATGCGATCAGACTGACCGGATCGGAACCTTGAACGTCACGAACATCGACGTGCGGCAGGTTGCGAGCAGCCAGGTACAGGTTCTGATCAACAGCGTCAGACACGATCAGGACGTCAGTCAGGCCCATGCCATTCAGCTTGTTCAGCAGATCTTTGGTTTTCGGTGCTTCAACAGCGAAGTCCTGAACCACGACCAGACGATCAGTACGCACCAGCTCAGCAAGGATGGAACGCATTGCTGCGCGATACATCTTCTTGTTCAGCTTCTGGGTGTGATCCTGAGGACGAGCTGCGAAAGTGGTACCGCCGCCACGCCAGATAGGGCTACGGATAGTACCGGCACGAGCACGGCCAGTACCTTTCTGACGCCATGGGCGCTTACCACCACCACGAACGTCGGAACGGGTCTTTTGCTGCTTGCTACCTTGACGGCCGCCGGCCATGTAGGCCACGACTGCTTGGTGAACCAGCGTCTCGTTGAATTCGCCGCCAAATGTCAGTTCGGAAACTTCGATCGCTTGAGCGTCATTTACATTTAATTGCATGTCAGCTTCCCCTTAACCGCGAGCCTTGGCTGCTGGACGTACAACCAAGTTGCCGCCAGTAGCGCCAGGAACAGCGCCCTTGACCAACAACAGATTGCGTTCAGCGTCCACGCGCACTACTTCGAGGGACTGCACGGTCACGCGCTCAGCGCCCATATGACCGGACATTTTTTTGCCCTTGAATACACGACCAGGAGTCTGGCACTGGCCGATAGAGCCTGGAACGCGGTGGGACACGGAGTTACCGTGGGTATTATCTTGCCCGCGGAAGTTCCAACGCTTGATCGTACCCTGGAAGCCTTTACCTTTGGACTGACCGGTAACATCAACCAGTTGACCAGCGGCGAAGATTTCAGCGTTGATCAGATCGCCGGCCTGGTACTCGCCTTCTTCAAGGCGGAATTCCATTACGGTACGACCAGCGGCAACGTTCGCCTTGGCGAAGTGGCCAGCTTGAGCAGCTGTTACACGCGAAGCACGACGCTCGCCGACAGTGACTTGCACTGCACGATAGCCATCGGTCTCTTCAGTTTTGAACTGGGTGACGCGATTCGGCTCGATCTCAATGACCGTGACCGGAATGGAGACACCTTCTTCGGTGAAAATACGGGTCATACCGCATTTACGACCGACTACACCAATAGTCATGTTGTAAACCTCATGAGTGTACGGGGCTTTCACCCGCTATGGCCGCCCATTTCAGAGCGTTACACGACTAAGACCGAGTCTTAGCCGAGGCTGATCTGCACTTCCACACCGGCCGCAAGATCGAGCTTCATAAGAGCATCAACGGTTTTATCCGTTGGCTGGACGATGTCCAGAACGCGCTTATGAGTACGGATCTCGTACTGGTCACGCGCGTCTTTGTTGACGTGCGGGGAGACCAGAACGGTGAACCGCTCTTTACGGGTAGGCAGTGGAATTGGACCACGCACTTGAGCACCAGTACGTTTCGCGGTTTCCACGATTTCCTGGGTGGATTGGTCGATCAGGCGATGGTCGAAAGCCTTCAACCTGATACGGATTTGCTGATTTTGCATTGGATTTCAGACTCCGGCTGCTATTCCCACCGGGCGCAATACGCCCGTTAAAAGGAGGCGCAATTCTATAGACGCCCCTGATAGGTGTCAACCCAATAAAAAAGCCCCCGCTGGGCGGGGGCTCTTTCAATCCATCAGAGCTAACTCAAAAAGAGCTTACTCGATGATTTTGGCTACGACGCCGGCGCCGACGGTACGACCGCCTTCACGGATAGCGAAACGCAGACCGTCTTCCATTGCGATGGTCTTGATCAGGGTGACAACCATTTTGATGTTGTCGCCTGGCATTACCATTTCAACGCCTTCCGGCAGTTCGCAGTTACCGGTCACGTCGGTGGTCCGGAAGTAGAACTGTGGACGGTAGCCTTTGAAGAACGGAGTGTGACGACCGCCTTCTTCTTTGCTCAGAACGTACACTTCAGCTTCGAACTTGGTGTGCGGCTTGACCGAACCTGGCTTAACCAGAACCTGGCCACGCTCAACGTCGTCACGCTTGGTACCACGCAGCAGAACGCCGCAGTTCTCGCCAGCACGACCTTCGTCGAGCAGCTTGCGGAACATTTCAACACCGGTGCAGGTGGTGACAGTGGTGTCACGCAGACCAACGATTTCCAGTGGATCCTGAACCTTGACAATACCGCGCTCGATACGGCCAGTCACAACAGTACCGCGACCGGAGATCGAGAATACGTCTTCGATTGGCATCAGGAACGGCTTGTCGATCACACGAACTGGCTCTGGGATGTAGCTGTCCAGAGTTTCTACCAGGCGCTTGACAGCGGTGGTACCCATTTCGTTGTCGTCTTGGCCGTTCAGAGCCATCAGAGCCGAACCGATGATGATTGGAGTGTCATCACCCGGGAAGTCGTAAGTGCTCAGCAGATCGCGCACTTCCATCTCAACCAGTTCCAGCAGCTCAGCGTCGTCAACCATGTCAGCCTTGTTCAGGAAGACAACGATGTACGGAACGCCTACCTGACGGGACAGCAGGATGTGCTCACGGGTTTGTGGCATCGGACCATCAGCGGCCGAGCAAACCAGGATCGCGCCGTCCATCTGGGCAGCACCGGTGATCATGTTCTTCACATAGTCAGCGTGACCTGGGCAGTCGACGTGAGCGTAGTGACGAATCGAAGAGTTGTACTCAACGTGCGCGGTGTTGATGGTGATACCACGAGCCTTCTCTTCCGGAGCGCTGTCGATTTTGTCGAAAGCAACAACGGCCGAACCGAAAACTTCGGAGCAGACGCGAGTCAGAGCAGCAGTCAGAGTGGTTTTACCGTGGTCAACGTGACCAATGGTGCCAACGTTGACGTGCGGTAGGGAACGATCAAATTTTTCTTTAGCCACGACAATTAACTCCTTGCCTAAAGGACTGAATCAGCCTTGTTTTTTGGTAACAGTTTCGACGATATGCGACGGAGCTGTATTGTATTTTTTGAATTCCATAGAGTAGCTTGCGCGACCCTGAGACATGGAACGAACGTCGGTTGCATAACCGAACATTTCACCCAACGGAACCTCGGCACGAATCACTTTGCCGGAAACCGTATCTTCCATACCCAGAATCATGCCACGACGACGGTTAAGGTCGCCCATGACATCACCCATGTAGTCTTCAGGCGTAACGACTTCTACCGCCATGATCGGCTCGAGCAACTCACCACCACCCTTCTGGGCCAGTTGCTTGGTCGCCATGGAAGCAGCCACCTTGAACGCCATCTCGTTGGAGTCGACGTCGTGGTAAGAACCATCGAACACGGTCGCCTTCAGGCCGATCAGCGGATAGCCGGCAACAACGCCGTTCTTCATCTGCTCTTCGATACCCTTCTGGATCGCTGGGATGTATTCCTTAGGAACCACACCACCTACGACTTCGTTCAAGAATTGCAGACCTTCCTGACCTTCGTCAGCCGGCGCAAAACGGATCCAGCAGTGGCCAAACTGGCCACGACCGCCGGATTGGCGAACGAACTTGCCTTCGATTTCGCAGCTCTTCGTGATGCGCTCACGATAGGAAACCTGAGGCTTACCGATGTTGGCCTCGACGTTGAACTCACGGCGCATCCGGTCAACCAGGATGTCCAGGTGCAGCTCGCCCATGCCGGAGATGATCGTTTGACCAGTCTCTTCATCAGTCTTGACGCGGAAAGAGGGGTCTTCCTGAGCAAGCTTGCCCAGAGCGATACCCATTTTTTCCTGGTCGTCCTTGGTCTTAGGCTCAACGGCAACCGAAATAACCGGCTCCGGGAAGTCCATGCGAACCAGGATGATTGGCTTGTCAGCGTTGCACAAAGTCTCACCAGTGGTGACGTCCTTCATGCCGATCAAGGCCGCGATGTCGCCAGCGCGTACTTCCTTGATTTCTTCACGGGCGTTTGCGTGCATCTGCACCATACGACCCACACGCTCTTTCTTGCCTTTAACCGAGTTGATCACGCCGTCGCCGGAGGCCAACACGCCCGAGTAAACCCGAACGAAGGTCAAGGTACCCACGAATGGGTCGGTAGCGATCTTGAATGCCAAAGCCGCAAACGGCTCGTCGTCACTTGCGTGACGCTCCATTTCCTCTTCCTCGTTATCCGGGTTGGAACCCTTGATAGCAGGAATGTCGGTTGGAGCAGGCAGGAAGTCGATAACGGCGTCGAGAACCAGGGGAACGCCCTTGTTCTTGAAGGAAGAACCGCAAACAGCCAGAACGATCTCACCAGCGATAGTACGCTGACGCAGAGCGGCCTTGATTTCCTCGTTGGTGAGCTCTTCGCCCTCGAGGTACTTGTTCATCAGCTCTTCATTGGCTTCGGCCGCAGCCTCAACCATGTTGCCACGCCACTTCTCGGCTTCTTCCAGCAACTCGGCAGGAATGTCCTTGCGAACAGGAACCATGCCCTTGTCGGAATCGTTCCAGTAGACAGCCTGCATGTTGATCAGATCAATCTGACCCTGGAAGTTGTCTTCGGAACCGATAGCCAACTGGATCGGCACCGGGGTGTGACCCAGACGCTGCTTGATCTGAGCGATCACGCGCAGGAAGTTGGCACCAGCACGGTCCATCTTGTTTACGTAAACAAGACGTGGAACACCGTATTTGTTGGCCTGACGCCATACGGTTTCCGACTGAGGCTCAACACCCGAAGTACCACAGAACACAACGACGGCGCCGTCGAGCACACGCAGGGAACGCTCAACTTCAATGGTGAAGTCTACGTGGCCTGGGGTATCGATGACGTTGAAGCGGTGCTCGTGCGGGTACTGCTTCTCGGAACCTTTCCAGAAGGCAGTGATAGCAGCAGAAGTAATGGTAATACCACGCTCCTGCTCCTGCACCATCCAGTCTGTGGTCGCGGCGCCATCATGCACCTCGCCCATTTTGTGACTTTTGCCGGTGTAAAAAAGGACGCGCTCGGTGGTGGTGGTCTTACCAGCATCCACGTGAGCAACGATACCGATGTTACGGTAGCGGTTAATCGGTGTAGTACGAGCCATAAAGCCCTCGCAAATTGAGTGACGCTAAAATTAGAAGCGGTAGTGCGAGAAAGCCTTGTTGGCTTCAGCCATACGGTGCACGTCTTCACGCTTCTTAACTGCAGCACCTTTACCTTCAGCAGCGTCCAACAGTTCACCAGCCAAACGCAGGGCCATGGACTTCTCACCGCGCTTGCGGGCGAAGTCTACCAGCCAGCGCATTGCCAGGGCGTTACGACGGGAAGGACGAACTTCGACCGGAACCTGGTAAGTAGCACCACCTACACGGCGCGACTTCACTTCGACCAGCGGAGCGATGGCGTCGAGAGCTTTCTCGAAGATTTCCAGGGGATCGCTGTTCTTGCGTTCCTTAACTTTGTCCAGTGCGCCATAAACGATACGCTCGGCAACGGCTTTCTTGCCGCTTTCCATAACGTGGTTCATGAACTTGGCGAGAATCTGGCTTCCGTATTTCGGATCGTCCAGAATCTCACGTTTGGCTGCTACGCGACGTCTTGGCATGATAAGCCCTCAAGCGGTCTTCAGGTTAGCCCGGGACAGCAGATGCGTGCCCGACCTTACTCTTATCGACTCAATAAAAATGAAAAACTGCAAAACGACCGATTACTTCGGACGCTTGGTACCGTACTTCGAACGACCCTGGTTACGACCTTTAACGCCGGAAGTATCCAAAGAACCGCGAACGGTGTGGTAACGAACACCTGGCAAGTCTTTTACACGACCGCCGCGGATCAGTACCACGCTGTGCTCTTGCAGGTTGTGACCTTCACCACCGATGTACGAGGAAACCTCGAAACCGTTGGTCAGGCGCACGCGGCATACTTTACGCAGTGCCGAGTTAGGTTTTTTCGGCGTGGTGGTATACACACGGGTGCATACGCCACGACGTTGCGGGCAGTTCTGCAGCGCAGGCACGTCGGATTTCTCGACGATACGCTTACGCGGCTGACGTACCAGCTGGTTGATAGTTGCCATCTACTAGCTCCACTGTTGTCTTGCGACGCTATTGTCTTACAAGAAAAGCAAAATGGCAGGAACGAATTCCCGCCAAATTTAGGGGATCAAGAGTCTAAAGAGGATCTTGTCCCCAGTCAAGGCAAGGCCCCGACCTCCCCGCCCGCCAGATCTCGACAATTTGTCTCGATCCGCCGAACGGAGTGACCAGGGCCAGGCACTCAATTACCGCAGAACTCAGCTACCACTCGAGTTCAGTGCTTCGGTCAGTGCGGCTTCCACTTCACTGGCGCTTACGCGCAACGGCTTGTCTGCATCACGACGACGCTTGCGCTCGCTGTGATAGGCCAAACCGGTACCGGCCGGGATCAGACGACCCACGACCACGTTTTCTTTCAGGCCGCGCAAGTAGTCGCGCTTGCCGGTTACCGCCGCTTCGGTCAGTACGCGGGTGGTTTCCTGGAAGGAAGCCGCCGAGATGAACGATTCGGTGGACAACGACGCCTTGGTGATACCCAGCAGCACGCGAGTGAACTTGGAGACGAACTTGTCTTCGGTTGCCAGGCGCTCGTTTTCCACCAGCACGTGAGTCAGTTCCATCTGGTCGCCCTTGATGAAACTCGAGTCGCCGGATTCAGCGATCTCGACCTTACGCAGCATCTGACGCAGGATGGTCTCGATGTGCTTGTCGTTGATCTTCACGCCTTGCAGACGGTAAACGTCCTGGATTTCGTTCACGATGTACTTGGCCAGCGCACTCACACCCAGCAGACGCAGGATGTCGTGTGGATCGCTCGGGCCGTCGGAGATAACTTCGCCGCGGTTTACCTGTTCGCCTTCGAAGACGTTCAGGTGACGCCACTTCGGAATCAGCTCTTCATACGGATCGCTACCGTCGTTCGGGGTAATGACCAGACGGCGCTTGCCCTTGGTCTCTTTACCGAACGCGATGGTGCCGCTGACTTCAGCCAGAATCGAGGCTTCTTTCGGACGACGGGCTTCGAACAAGTCGGCAACACGCGGCAGACCACCGGTGATGTCACGGGTCTTCGAAGTTTCTTGCGGAATACGAGCGATAACATCACCGATCGCGATCCGCGCACCGTCCGCAACACCGACCAAGGCGTTGGCTGGCAGGAAGTACTGAGCAATTACGTCAGTGCCTGGCAGCAACAGATCCTTGCCGTTGTCGTCGACCATCTTCACGGCTGGACGGATGTCCTTGCCGGCAGCTGGACGATCTTTAGCGTCGAGTACTTCAATGTTGGTCATACCGGTCAATTCGTCAGTCTGACGCTTGATCGTGATGCCTTCTTCCATGCCCACGTAGGTCACGGTACCTTTCATTTCGGTAACGATTGGGTGGGTGTGCGGGTCCCACTTGGCCACGATGGCGCCAGCGTCGACCTTGTCACCTTCCTTCACCGAAATCACAGCACCGTACGGCAGCTTGTAGCGCTCGCGCTCACGACCGAAGTCGTCGGCAATCGCCAGCTCACCCGAACGGGACACAGCCACCAGGTGACCGTCCACGCGCTCAACGTGCTTCAGGTTATGCAGGCGAACAGTACCGCCATTCTTCACCTGGACACTGTCGGCCGCGGAGGTCCGGCTTGCCGCACCACCGATGTGGAACGTACGCATCGTCAGCTGGGTACCCGGCTCACCGATGGACTGGGCAGCGATAACGCCGACCGCTTCACCGATGTTCACCTGGTGACCACGAGCGAGGTCGCGACCGTAGCACTTGGCGCAAATACCGTAGCGGGTTTCGCAGCTGATCGGCGAACGTACGATCACTTCGTCGATGCTGTTGAGCTCGATGAATTCGACCCACTTTTCGTCAACCAGGGTGCCAGCAGGAACGATGACGTCCTCGGTACCCGGCTTGAATACGTCACGGGCAATGACACGACCCAATACGCGCTCACCCAATGGCTCTACAACGTCGCCGCCTTCAATGTGCGGAGTCATTACCAAGCCATGTTCGGTGCCGCAATCGATCTCGGTCACGACCAGATCCTGCGCAACGTCTACCAGACGACGGGTCAGGTAACCGGAGTTCGCAGTTTTCAACGCGGTATCCGCAAGACCCTTACGAGCACCGTGAGTAGAGATGAAGTACTGAAGTACGCTCAAACCTTCACGGAAGTTCGCGGTAATCGGGGTCTCGATGATGGAGCCGTCCGGCTTGGCCATCAGGCCACGCATACCGGCGAGCTGACGGATCTGCGCTGCAGAACCCCGTGCGCCCGAGTCGGCCATCATGTACATCGAGTTGAAGGATTCCTGATCGACTTCGTTACCGTGGCGGTCGATGACTTTCTCTTTCGAGAGGTTCGCCATCATTGCCTTGGACACTTCGTCGTTCGCTTTGGACCAGAGGTCGATTACCTTGTTGTACTTCTCGCCCTGGGTTACCAGGCCGGACGCGTACTGGCTCTCGATCTCTTTCACTTCTTCGGTGGCAGCACCGATGATGCGGGCCTTTTCATCCGGGATAACGAAGTCGTTAACGCCGATGGAAACGCCGGAGATGGTCGAATAAGCGAAACCGGTGTACATCAACTGGTCAGCGAAGATTACGGTCTCTTTCAAACCAACCACGCGGTAGCACTGGTTGATCAGCTTGGAGATCGCCTTTTTCTTCATCGGCAGGTTGACGACGTCAAACGACAGGCCAGGTGGAACAACCTGGAACAACAGCGCACGGCCGACGGTGGTGTCGACGATACGAGTGTTCTTGACGCTACCGCCATCACGGTCGTTTACGGTTTCGTTGATCCGCACCTTGACCTTGGCATGCAGTGCGGCTTCGCCGGCACGGAACACACGGTCAACTTCCTGCAGATCCGCGAACACGCGACCTTCGCCCTTGGCGTTGATGGCTTCACGGGTCATGTAGTACAGACCCAATACAACGTCCTGGGACGGAACGATGATCGGCTCACCGTTCGCTGGCGACAGGATGTTGTTGGTCGACATCATCAACGCGCGCGCTTCCAACTGGGCTTCCAGCGTCAGCGGCACGTGCACGGCCATTTGGTCGCCGTCGAAGTCGGCGTTGTACGCAGCACAGACCAGAGGGTGCAGCTGGATAGCCTTGCCTTCGATCAGTACCGGTTCAAACGCCTGGATACCCAGACGGTGAAGGGTCGGTGCACGGTTGAGCAACACTGGGTGTTCGCGAATCACTTCGGCAAGAACGTCCCAGACCTCTGGCAGCTCGCGCTCGACCATTTTCTTGGCGGCTTTGATGGTGGTCGCGAGACCACGCATTTCCAGCTTGCCGAAAATGAACGGCTTGAACAGTTCCAGAGCCATTTTCTTAGGCAGACCGCACTGGTGCAGACGCAGGGTCGGGCCTACGGTAATTACCGAACGACCGGAGTAGTCAACACGCTTACCGAGCAAGTTCTGACGGAAACGACCCTGCTTACCCTTGATCATGTCAGCCAGGGATTTCAGAGGACGCTTGTTGGAGCCGGTGATAGCGCGGCCACGACGACCGTTGTCCAGCAGTGCATCGACAGCTTCTTGCAACATACGCTTTTCGTTGCGCACGATGATGTCCGGAGCGGACAGATCGAGCAGGCGCTTCAAGCGGTTGTTACGGTTGATCACTCGACGATACAGATCGTTGAGGTCGGAAGTCGCGAAGCGACCGCCATCGAGCGGGACCAGTGGACGCAGGTCTGGCGGCAGAACCGGCAGAACGGTCAGCACCATCCACTCTGGCAGGTTGCCGGAGCCCTGGAAGGCCTCCATCAACTTCAGACGCTTGGACAGCTTCTTGATCTTGGTTTCGGAGTTGGTTTGCGGAATTTCTTCGCGCAGACGGCCAATCTCGTGCTCAAGGTCGATAGCGTGCAGCAGTTCGCGGACAGCTTCGGCACCCATGCGGGCGTCGAAATCGTCACCGAATTCTTCCAGCGCTTCGAAGTACTGCTCGTCGTTTAGCAGCTGACCTTTTTCAAGGGTGGTCATGCCTGGATCGATAACGACGTAGCTCTCGAAGTAGAGAACGCGCTCAATATCACGCAGGGTCATGTCCATCAGCAGGCCGATACGGGACGGCAGCGATTTCAGGAACCAGATGTGGGCAACCGGCGAAGCCAGTTCGATGTGGGCCATGCGCTCACGACGAACTTTTGCCAGTGCAACTTCAACGCCGCACTTCTCGCAGATCACACCACGATGCTTCAAGCGCTTGTACTTACCGCACAGGCACTCGTAATCCTTTACCGGGCCAAAGATCTTGGCGCAGAACAGGCCGTCACGCTCAGGTTTGAACGTACGGTAGTTGATGGTTTCCGGCTTTTTAACTTCACCGAACGACCACGAACGGATCATCTCAGGCGAGGCCAATCCGATACGGATGGCGTCGAACTCTTCGACTTGACCCTGGTTTTTCAGCAAATTCAGTAGGTCTTTCAAGGCCTTTCCTCCTGGCGGAGCAGAGAGCGGGAAAAACAGCCCCGCTCTCGATTCGCGTCACGTGTTATTCGGTTTCCAGATCGATATCGATGCCGAGGGAACGAATTTCCTTGATCAACACGTTGAAAGACTCGGGCATGCCCGGCTCCATACGGTGATCGCCGTCCACGATGTTTTTGTACATCTTGGTCCGGCCGTTCACATCGTCCGACTTCACTGTGAGCATTTCTTGCAGAGTGTATGCAGCACCGTACGCTTCCAGTGCCCAGACCTCCATCTCCCCGAAACGCTGACCACCGAACTGCGCCTTACCACCCAGCGGCTGCTGGGTAACCAGGCTGTAAGAACCGGTAGAACGAGCGTGCATCTTGTCGTCTACCAAGTGGTTCAGCTTCAGCATGTACATGTAGCCAACGGTGACCGGGCGCTCGAATTTGTTGCCGGTACGGCCATCGAACAGCTGCATCTGGCCGCTTTCTGGCAGCTCTGCCAGTTTCAGCATGGCCTTGATTTCGCTTTCCTTGGCACCGTCGAACACCGGAGTAGCCATTGGAACGCCGCCGCGCAGGTTCTTCGCCAGATCCAGGATTTCCTGGTCGGAGAAGGTGTCCAGCTCTTCGTTGCGCCCGCCGATCTCGTTGTAGATCTCGTGCAGGAACTTACGCAAGTCAGCGACCTTGCGCTGCTCTTCGATCATCCGGTTGATCTTCTCGCCCAGACCTTTGGCCGCGAGGCCCAGGTGAGTTTCGAGAATCTGACCAACGTTCATACGCGAAGGTACGCCCAACGGGTTGAGGACCACGTCGACCGGGGTGCCATTGGCATCGTGCGGCATGTCTTCAACCGGCATGATCACGGAGACCACACCCTTGTTACCGTGACGACCGGCCATCTTGTCGCCCGGCTGGATGCGGCGACGGATTGCCAGGTAAACCTTGACGATTTTCAGCACGCCTGGAGCCAGGTCATCGCCCTGCTGCAGTTTGCGCTTCTTGTCTTCGAACTTGTCGTCCAGCAGACGGCGGCGATCAACGATGTAGGCCTGGGCCTTCTCGAGCTGCTCGTTCAGAGCATCTTCAGCCATGCGCAGTTTGAACCACTGGCCATGCTCAAGACCGTCGAGAACTTCGTCGGTGATTTCCTGACCTTTCTTCAGGCCGGCGCCGCCTTCGGCTTTGTGGCCGACCAGGGCGGAGCGCAGACGTTCGAAAGTTGCGCCTTCGACAATACGGAACTCTTCGTTCAGATCCTTGCGGATCTCGTCGAGTTGAGTCTTCTCGATGGACAGTGCACGAGCATCACGCTCAACGCCGTCGCGAGTGAAGACCTGTACGTCGATGACGGTACCCTTGGTGCCAGTCGGCACACGCAGGGAAGTGTCTTTAACGTCGCTGGCTTTTTCACCGAAGATGGCACGCAGCAGTTTTTCTTCCGGAGTCAGCTGGGTCTCGCCTTTCGGAGTGACCTTGCCTACCAGGATGTCGCCTGCGCCAACTTCAGCACCTACATAAACGATACCGGCTTCGTCCAGCTTGTTCAGTGCAGCTTCACCCACGTTCGGGATATCTGCAGTGATCTCCTCTGGCCCAAGCTTGGTGTCACGGGCCACACAGGTCAGTTCCTGGATGTGGATCGTGGTGAAGCGATCTTCCTGAACCACACGCTCGGACAGGCAGATGGAGTCTTCGAAGTTGAAGCCGTTCCATGCCATGAACGCGATGCGCATGTTCTGGCCCAGAGCCAGTTCACCCATGTCGGTGGACGGACCGTCGGCCATGATGTCGCTACGCTGAACCCGATCACCCTTGCTCACCAGCGGACGCTGGTTGATGCAGGTGTTCTGGTTGGAGCGGGTGTATTTGGTCAGGTTGTAGATGTCGACACCGGCTTCGCCAGTTTCAACTTCGTCATCGGCAACACGAACCACAATACGGCTCGCATCAACGGAGTCGATCACGCCGCCACGACGAGCCACGACGCAGACGCCGGAGTCACGAGCTACGTTACGCTCCATGCCCGTACCTACCAGCGGCTTGTCGGCACGCAGGGTTGGTACAGCTTGACGCTGCATGTTCGAACCCATCAACGCACGGTTGGCGTCGTCGTGCTCGAGGAACGGGATCAGCGACGCGGCGACCGAAACTACCTGCTTCGGCGATACATCCATCAAGGTGACGTCTTCCGGCGCCTTGACGGTGAACTCGTTCAGGTGACGAACAGCTACCAACTCGTCGGTCAGGACTTTCTTGTCGTTCATCGTGGCCGAAGCCTGGGCGATCACGTGATCAGCTTCTTCGATGGCGGACAGGAACACGATCTCGTCGGTGACCAGAGCGTCTTTCACCACGCGGTACGGGCTCTCGAGGAAGCCGTACTGGTTGGTGCGCGCATAGGCCGCCAAGGAGTTGATCAGACCGATGTTCGGACCTTCCGGCGTTTCGATCGGGCATACACGACCGTAGTGAGTCGGGTGTACGTCACGAACTTCAAAGCCTGCGCGCTCACGGGTCAGACCGCCCGGGCCGAGTGCGGAGACACGACGCTTGTGGGTGATCTCGGACAGCGGGTTGTTCTGGTCCATGAACTGGGACAGCTGGCTCGAACCGAAGAACTCTTTCACAGCCGCAGCCACTGGCTTGGCGTTGATCAGGTCTTGCGGCATCAGGCCTTCGCTTTCAGCCATCGACAGACGTTCCTTGACCGCGCGCTCAACACGCACCAGGCCAACACGGAACTGGTTTTCGGCCATCTCGCCTACGCAGCGAACACGACGGTTACCCAGGTGGTCGATGTCATCGACGATGCCTTTGCCGTTACGGATGTCGACGAGAGTCTTCAATACCGCAACGATGTCGTCCTTGTTCAGTACGCCCGAACCTTCGATTTCGGTACGACCGATACGACGGTTGAACTTCATCCGGCCGACCGCAGACAGGTCATAGCGCTCAGGGCTGAAGAACAGGTTGTTGAACAGGGTCTCGGCTGCATCCTTGGTTGGCGGCTCGCCAGGACGCATCATGCGATAGATTTCGACCAAGGCTTCCAACTGGTTGCCGGTGGAGTCGATCTTCAGCGTGTCGGAGATGAACGGACCGCAGTCGATATCGTTGGTGTAGAGAGTTTCGATGCGAACGACTTGGGCCTTGGCAATTTTTGCCAGGATCTCAGTGTTCAGCTCGGTGTTGCACTCTGCCAGGATTTCGCCGGTGGCCGGATGCACGATGACCTTGGCGGTGGTGCGACCCAGGACGTAGTCCAGAGGCACCTGCAGCTCTTTGATCCCGGCTTTTTCCAGCTGGTTGATGTGGCGAGCGGTGATGCGACGACCCTGCTCGACAATAACCTTGCCTTTGTCATCGAGGATATCGAGGACCGCGATTTCACCGCGCAGGCGCTGAGGCACCAATTCCAGGCTGAGGTTTTCACCTTGCACGTGGAAGACGTTGGTGGTGTAGAACGCGTCCAGCACTTCTTCGGTGGTATAGCCGAGCGCGCGCAGCAGTACCGATGCAGGCAGCTTGCGACGACGGTCGATACGCACGAATACGCAGTCTTTCGGGTCGAACTCGAAGTCCAGCCACGAACCGCGGTAAGGAATGATGCGCGCGGAGTAAAGCAGTTTGCCGGAGCTGTGCGTCTTGCCACGGTCATGGTCGAAGAACACGCCCGGAGAACGGTGCAGCTGGGAAACGATTACACGCTCGGTACCGTTGATTACGAACGTACCGTTCTCAGTCATCAGGGGGATTTCACCCATGTAGACTTCTTGCTCTTTGATGTCCTTGATCGCTTTGTTCGACGATTCTTTGTCGAAAATGATCAGGCGCACTTTTACCCGCAAAGGTACGGCGTAAGTAACACCGCGCAATACGCATTCTTTGACATCAAATGCCGGCTCGCCCAGGCGATAACCGACGTACTCCAGCGCAGCATTGCCGGAGTAGCTGATGATCGGGAAAACGGATTTGAAGGCCGCATGCAGGCCCACGTCGCGGAACTGATCTTTAGTCGCTCCCGCTTGCAAGAATTCACGATACGAATCCAGCTGGATGGCCAGGAGGTACGGCACATCCATGACGTCCGGCAACTTGCTAAAGTCCTTGCGGATACGTTTTTTCTCAGTATATGAGTAAGCCATCAGCGTTCCCCAGCTTGGTCACCTGCTTGTTTGGCCCCTCCCGACGGGAGCAGCCAGAAAATCGTGCAAACCCCATGGTTTGCGCCACCACATCGGGTGGTTACAGCTCGCGATCAGCACCGACCCAGTCGGCTGCCAATAACGGAAAAAGGCCGGTGGCAAGAGCCACCAGCCATCAGCCTGTCGCTTAACGCTCGGGCTGGAGACGCAAAGTCGATGCTTACTTCAGCTCGACTTTAGCGCCTGCTTCTTCCAGAGTTGCCTTGGCTTTGTCAGCTGCGTCTTTGGAAACAGCTTCCAGAACCATGGCAGGAGCGCCGTCAACTACAGCCTTGGCTTCTTTCAGGCCCAGACCGGTCAGTTCACGTACTGCCTTGATCACGTTTACTTTCTTCTCGCCAGCTTCGGTCAGCATGACGTTGAATTCGGTTTGCTCTTCAACAACGGCGGCAGCAGCAGCTGGACCAGCGGAAGCAGCGGCAGCGGAAACGCCGAATTTCTCTTCGAAAGCTTTGATCAGCTCAACAACCTGCAGAACCGACATTTCAGCTACGGCGTTGAGGATATCGTCTTGGGAGATAGACATTACTGTATTTCCTGAATTGGGGGACGGCCTACGCGGCCATCGAAATAAACAAAAAAGCGCGAGAGAAAATGCTCAGCCTTAGGCTGCGGCAGCTTCTTTTTGCTCGCGAACTGCAGCCAGAGTACGAGCCAGCTTGCTGGTAGCGCCTTGAATCACGCTCATCAGCTGCGAAATGGCTTCGTCGCGGGTCGGCAGTGTTGCCAGTACATCGATCTGATTAGCTGCGAGGAACTTGCCCTCGAACGCAGCTGCCTTGATCTCGAACTTATCCTGACCCTTGGCGAATTCCTTGAACAAACGGGCAGCAGCGCCTGGATGATCCTTGGAGAACGCGATCAGGGTCGGGCCGGTGAACACGTCGTTGAGAACACTGTATTCAGTGTCAGCAACTGCGCGCTTGAGCAGGGTGTTACGTACAACACGTACGTAAACGCCAGCTTCACGGGCCTCTTTACGGAGTCCGGTCATTGCGCCTACTGTTACGCCACGGGCATCAGCCACGACAGCGGACAGAGCGACTTTGGCAGCCTCGTTGACTTCAGCGACGATGGCCTTCTTGTCTTCGAGATTAATTGCCACGGGTTTAACTCCTGCTTGTTACCGTTTCATTCGGTCGAAACCGAATGTCGTTTTGGTGTCTGATTCGGTAAGGAACCGGGAGCACCATCTGCGTAGGCTTGTGGTTTAAGACTTGCGTCGCCTACGGTCTTGGACAGCCCCCGCCAGGCAGGGACCCCAATTTTTCAGTTGGCGCAATCGCTTGCGCCAACCTGAGTCTTACGCGTCGAGCGAGCTCTGATCGATAACCAGACCTGGGCCCATAGTGGTGCTCAGGGTAACGCGCTTGACGTAGATACCTTTCGAAGAAGCTGGCTTGATACGCTTCAGATCAGCGATCAGGGCTTCAACGTTTTCCTTCAGCTTGACGGCGTCAAAGCCGATCTTGCCAACGGAAGTGTGGATAATGCCGTTCTTGTCGGTGCGATAACGAACCTGACCAGCCTTGGCGTTTTTAACCGCGGTGGCTACGTCTGGTGTTACGGTGCCGACTTTAGGGTTAGGCATCAGACCACGTGGACCGAGGATCTGACCCAACTGACCTACAACGCGCATGGCATCCGGGGATGCGATCACTACGTCGTAGTTCAGGTCGCCGCCTTTCATTTCAGCAGCCAGATCGTCCATGCCAACACGGTCAGCACCAGCAGCCAGAGCAGCTTCAGCTGCTGGACCCTGGGTGAACACGGCAACACGTACGGTCTTGCCAGTGCCGTGTGGCAGCACGGTAGCGCTACGAACGACCTGGTCGGATTTACGTGGGTCAACACCCAGGTTCACAGCAACGTCAAAAGACTCACTGAACTTGACAGTCGACAGCTCGGCCAGCAGAGCGGCGGCGTCTACAAAGTTGTAGGCCTTGCCTGCTTCGATTTTGCCGGCGATAGCCTTTTGACGCTTGGTCAGCTTAGCCATTACACACCCTCCACGTTAAGGCCCATGCTACGAGCAGAACCGGCGATAGTACGCACGGCTGCATCCATATCAGCTGCAGTCAGATCCGCGTTTTTGGTCTTCGCGATCTCTTCCAGCTGAGCACGGGTAACGGTGCCAACCTTAACGGTGTTTGGACGAGCGGAACCGCTGGTCAAACCTGCAGCCTTCTTCAGCAGAACCGAAGCAGGGGTGCTTTTTGTTTCGAAAGTGAAGCTACGGTCGCTGTAGACAGTGATGATCACTGGAGTCGGCAGACCTGGCTCAAGACCCTGGGTACGGGCGTTGAAAGCCTTGCAGAATTCCATGATGTTCACGCCATGCTGACCCAGTGCGGGACCAACAGGTGGGCTTGGGTTAGCCTGAGCGGCCTTCACTTGCAGCTTGATGTAAGCGGTAATTTTCTTGGCCATGAGGCACTCCAATTACGGGTTCTAACGCCTCGAAAGGCTCCCCGGTTGCTTGCGCGTTTATCCCAGTGACGACAAAACCCCACAGCCTAGGGCTGCGGGGTTGGGATGCCTGTTCAATCAGACCTTTTCGACCTGGCTGAACTCTAGCTCTACCGGAGTAGAGCGACCGAAAATGAGCACTGCCACTTGGATCCGGCTCTTTTCGTAGTTAACTTCTTCAACCGTGCCATTGAAATCAGCGAATGGACCGTCGGTGACGCGTACAACTTCACCCGGCTCAAACAGCGTTTTCGGCTTCGGCTTATCGCTACCATCAGCGACACGACGCAGAATCGCTTCTGCTTCTTTATCTGTGATCGGCGCAGGCTTGTCGGCGGTACCGCCGATGAAGCCCATCACCCGAGGGGTATCCTTGACCAAGTGCCAAGTCCCTTCGTTCATGTCCATCTGTACCAGCACGTAGCCCGGAAAGAACTTGCGTTCACTTTTGCGCTTCTGGCCATTACGCATTTCAACCACTTCTTCAGTGGGGACCAGAATTTCGCCAAAGCCATCTTCCATGCCAGCCAGCTTTACGCGCTCTACCAACGAGCGCATAACATGCTTCTCGTAACCCGAGTAAGCATGCACAACGTACCAACGCTTAGCCACGGGACACCCTTAGCCAACAATCAAGGAAACAAGCCAGCCGAGCAGGGAATCAAGCCCCCACAACAGCAACGCCATTACCAGAACAACAGCCACAACGATCAACGTGGTCTGCGTGGTTTCTTGGCGAGTCGGCCATACGACTTTACGGATTTCGGTGCGAGCTTCCTTAGCGAGTACAAAGAACGACTTACCCTTGGCCGTCTGCAGCCCTACAAAGGCAGCAACAGCAGCAATAGCAAGCAATGCAAGTACGCGGTACAGGATCGGCGAAGCAGAAAAATACTGATTGCCAACAACGCCAACAACCACCAAAGCGACTACTACTAGCCACTTGAGCAGATCGAAGCGAGAGCCTTGAGCTTCAGCTTTAGGAGTCATCTATGAAGATCCTGTGAAAAGAAAGCCAGACACACCAAGTGAATCTGGCAGGTCAGGAGGGAATCGAACCCCCAACCTACGGTTTTGGAGACCGTCGCTCTGCCAATTGAGCTACTGACCTAAAACAAAATCAGGCCGACCATTATGCCGGCCCGAAAAAGACATTACAACTGTTTACTCAATGACTTTGGCTACGACACCGGCGCCGACGGTACGACCGCCTTCACGGATAGCGAAACGCAGACCGTCTTCCATCGCAATGGTCTTGATCAGAGTGACAGTCATCTGAATGTTGTCACCCGGCATTACCATTTCGACACCTTCCGGCAACTCGCAATTACCAGTCACATCAGTTGTACGGAAGTAGAACTGTGGACGGTAGCCCTTGAAGAACGGAGTATGACGACCACCCTCCTCCTTGCTCAGAACGTAAACTTCGGCAGTGAACTTGGTGTGCGGCTTGACGGTGCCCGGCTTGACCAGAACCTGGCCACGCTCAACGTCGTCACGCCTGGTGCCGCGCAGCAGTACGCCGCAGTTCTCACCAGCACGACCTTCATCGAGCAGTTTGCGGAACATTTCAACGCCGGTGCAGGTAGTTTTCTGAGTATCGCGCAAACCAACGATCTCAACCTCTTCCTGGATACGGACGATGCCACGCTCAACACGACCAGTCACAACAGTACCGCGACCGGAGATCGAGAATACGTCTTCGATCGGCATCAGGAACGGCTTGTCGATAGCACGCTCAGGCTCTGGGATGTAGCTATCCAGAGTCTCAACCAGCTTCTTGACCGCAGTGGTGCCCATTTCGTTGTCATCTTGGCCGTTCAGAGCCATCAGAGCCGAACCGATGATGATCGGGGTGTCATCACCCGGGAAGTCGTAAGTGCTCAGCAGATCGCGCACTTCCATCTCAACCAGTTCCAGCAACTCAGCGTCATCAACCATGTCAGCCTTGTTCAGGAAGACAACGATGTACGGAACGCCTACCTGACGGGACAGCAGGATGTGCTCACGGGTTTGTGGCATCGGACCATCAGCGGCCGAGCAAACCAGGATCGCGCCATCCATCTGAGCAGCACCGGTGATCATGTTCTTCACATAGTCAGCGTGACCTGGGCAGTCAACGTGCGCATAGTGACGCACGGCCGAATCGTACTCAACGTGAGCGGTGTTGATGGTGATACCGCGAGCTTTTTCTTCCGGG
Organism: Pseudomonas sp. SWRI154; assembly: GCF_014268645.1. Taxonomy (NCBI): domain Bacteria; kingdom Pseudomonadati; phylum Pseudomonadota; class Gammaproteobacteria; order Pseudomonadales; family Pseudomonadaceae; genus Pseudomonas; species Pseudomonas sp. SWRI154. Next base: position 3,046 of record NZ_JABWQW010000041.1, on the reverse strand, counting down.
GCGCTGTCGATCTTGTCGAAGTCAACCTTCGCCGAACCGAAAACTTCGGAACAGACACGGGTCAGAGCGGCAGTCAGAGTGGTTTTACCGTGATCGACGTGACCAATGGTACCAACGTTGACGTGCGGCTTATTACGTTCGAACTTTTCCTTAGCCATCGAAATCACCCCTAGGAGAAGAATTTAGCAAGTCACATAAGCCATTAAAACAAAGGCAGATATTTTCATATCTGCCTTGTAATATGGAGCTCTTGAGCGGATTTGAACCGCTGACCTCACCCTTACCAAGGGTGTGCTCTACCAACTGAGCTACAAGAGCAAAACGCTTTGCACAACCTGCAAACTTGGAGCGGGTAGCGGGAATCGAACCCGCATCATCAGCTTGGAAGGCTGAGGTTCTACCACTAAACTATACCCGCGGAGCTTGCAGCTCACGCTAAAAATGGTGGAGGGGGAAGGATTCGAACCTTCGAAGTCGTAGACGTCAGATTTACAGTCTGATCCCTTTGGCCGCTCGGGAACCCCTCCTAAGCGAGCCGGCATTCTATATCATGCCAGCCTTCTGTCAAGCATTTTCTCATTAAAAACCTGAGGTTAGCTGCGTCGACCTCGCTTCGTATCGCTAACCCTTAAGGGTCTTCGCTGCGAAGCGGGCGCCATTCTATGCAAACTACCCAGCAGGTGCAACCCCTTCACAGGGCATTATTTTATGTTTTAACTCATTGAATTCTTTGGAAAGGTTTTGGATCGTCGTGTCACTCAATTTTCCCGCGCTTTCCGAGGGAATCTGAAGCCAGAATGCGCCTCCCTCTGGCGAGTCTGGGGAGGCCAACGTGACGGGACGCGCTACAACCCCCAACGAAGCCAACCGCTGCTCCAGTTGCCTGGCTGATTCCGGGCGCAAAACACCGCCCAGATAATTACAACTTTTGCGCGCCTCACCCGCTTTGCCTGTATCACGCCGGACAAGCGAATCTGCCGTCTCGCTCAAGAGATGAATATCCTGCTGCGAACCGCGATACAAACTCAGCGGAGTAACGTCCTTGGCACGAAGCGGGGCCTCTTGCTGATGCCAGATGTAGTAAAAGCCATTCAAAACCAGCAACAAAAGAAACAGCCACCGCATAGAAACCTCAAACCAAAGGACAGGCCATCGCCAAACCAACAAAGACCAAGTCAGGCGCGACCTTGGCTTCAGGAACAACCCCGGAAACCAGCTCGGCGTCCCCTCCCGTTAAAAACACCTCGAAATCCTTTCCCCAATATTGCTTTGCCAATTCAAGTTGAGTCAGGACGAACCCCCTGAGCATCAGCATACAGCCACGCTCAACCGCCTCCACCGTCGCCCTACCCGGCGCAAGACTCTCGTGAGCTCGCTCGGCAGCAGTATCGTCATACCGAATTCGTCGTGTATGGGTACGCAACTGATTACGCATCAAAGGCATACCAGGACAAATAAACCCGCCCAGATGCTCACCGTCCGCCGCCACGAAATCCGCCGTAACAGCCGTGCCAAAATCAAGCACAAGGCACGCCCCGGATGCGAGATGGAAGCCGCCAAGCAAGGCTAGCCATCGATCGAGACCTAATCGCTCATATTCCTCGTAACCGTTTTTCACACCCGCCATGTCCCGAGCGGGCACAGCACGAGCCACCGACACCCCAAACGCATCCACGAGGGAGGCAACCAGGGAGTCAGTTTCGTCAGGGGTCCTGACACTTACAAGGCGGCACTTTTCCAGCTGAAATTTCTCAGCATCGCTCAGGCTTGCGAGCAAATCATCGTCAGAACTGACTACGCCCCCTTCGACAGGCGTCACGCCATCGGAGCGAAGGACGCGCCACTTGATAAAGCTATTACCGCAATCGAGCTCAAGAATCATCACGCAACCTCAAACTGAGCTCACCGCCGCTAAAAATTTTCTCCACACCATCCACCTTCAAGCGCAGCGCACCCTGACGATCGATACCCATCACCACCCCGTCAATTTGATTGGTACCTGCAATCAACGAAACAGCCCTTCCCTGCCACAAGTGGAAGTGTTCCCACTCTTGCTGAATCGCTGCAAACCCAGACACTTGGTGCAGTGCCAGATAGTGCTGGAGCTTCGCGCTCAAGCGCGCCACCAGCTCGTTTCGATCAAAATCCCGACCTGCTTCCAAACTCATGGACGTCCATTGCTGATCAACCTCATCAGTCGACCGCATATTCACATTGATTCCTACGCCCAGGACAACATGACAAACATCGGCCGGGTCTCCTACCAATTCAAGCAGGATACCTGCGATTTTTTTCTCACCAACCAGGACATCGTTGGGCCATTTGAGTCCTGCATTCATGCCACCCAAGTCGCGCAATGCCTGCATGACGGCGAGTCCGACAACGAGACTCAGGCCTTCGATCTGCCGCATGCCGCCTTCGATGCGCAACACCAAGCTATAGTAGAGGTTGTCAGCGAATGGACTGACCCACTTACGGCCACGACGACCACGACCCGCTATCTGGCGTTCGGCCAAGACCAAGAAGGGCGCCGCCATACCACGCTCTATAGCGCGCAAAGCTTCGGCATTGGTGGAGTCGATGGAATCATGTATTTGGACAGGCCACTCGAACCCTTCTTTCGAGGTAATTTCGGCCGCATCCAAAAGCAACAGCGGTCTTGCCAACTGGTACCCCCTGCCTCGGACCTTATGGACAGATAATCCTAACTCCGCCTCCAGATGCTGTAATTGCTTCCACACCGCGCTACGGCTGATACCCAACCCCGCACCCAGCGCCTGACCTGAATGGAAGCGGCCGTCCTTCAGAAGTTTTAGCAACGTGAGCATACGAACTGTGCCTGATAAGGAGGCCCGCATGATAGCCATGCACAGGGCAGTTGCATAGAAACACCAAACTTGCTTTTCGACAGGCAAAACAAAACCCCTACCTGCATCAGCAGATAGGGGTTTCGGCATTTAATCTTGACGATGACCTACTCTCACATGGGGAAACCCCACACTACCATCGGCGATGCATCGTTTCACTGCTGAGTTCGGGATGGGAT
>NZ_JABWQW010000040.1:0-37244 GCF_014268645.1 Pseudomonas sp. SWRI154 | reverse complement strand
TGGGTATCCCGGCATGGATGCCGGGATAGCCGCGCTGGCCCATGGATGGGCCTTCGCGGCGGGCCCACGGAGCAATGCCGGAGTGAGGGCATGCCGAGCCTTAGCGAGGCACCAAGTGGTGGGGCTAGAGCGCTTTGGTTACTTTCGCGCTCTATCGAAAGTGACTCGCTGTAAAAGCGAAACCGCCAGTAGCCATCACCAAAAAAACGGATCTACACCCAAATAACCGCAACGCTCAAAAAAAAACGCAACCGCAGCCCCTCGGTATAGCCTGCCGTCCCACCCCAAAACTTCAGCATCCAACACCGCCCAACCCCCACTTTCAGCATCCTGCGCCGCAGCGTCTCCCTAGACTGGAACTACCTCGGAACAGGACACGACCATGCTCACACAACACCTGAAAGACCCCAGCCTGCTGGCGGAACTGGCCTATATCGATGGACAGTGGATCGCCGCCGACGATGGCGCCACCCTCGACGTCATCAACCCAGCCACTGGCCAAGCGCTCGCCCGCGTCCCCGCGATGCAAGGCAATGAGACCCGGCGCGCCATCGAGGCCGCCGAGCGGGCCTGGCCGGCGTGGCGGGCGCGTCCGGCGGCGGAGCGGGCGGGGCTGTTGGAGCGTTGGTATCAAGCCATGATGGACAACTTCGACGACCTCGCGCTGATCATGACCTATGAGCAGGGCAAGCCGCTGAGCGAAGCCAAGGGCGAGATTCGCTACGGTGCTGGCTTCGTCAAATGGTTCGCCGAAGAAGCCCGCCGGATCTATGGCGAAACCATACCGGCCCCCAGCGGCGACCGTCGCTTGCTCACGCTCAAGCAACCGGTGGGTGTTTGCGCCGCCATCACGCCGTGGAATTTTCCCAATGCGATGATCACCCGCAAATGTGCGCCGGCCTTGGCGGCGGGGTGTCCGGTCATCGTCAAGCCTTCGGACCTGACGCCCTTGTCGGCGCTGGCATTGGCGGTGCTGGCCGAGCGGGTCGGGATTCCGGCCGGGGTTTTCAACGTCGTGACCGGTTTGCCCGCCGGTATTGGCGAGGAGCTGACCGGCAACCCCACTGTACGGAAGATTTCCTTCACCGGTTCCACGGCGGTCGGCCGATTGCTGATGCGCCAGAGCGCCGAGCACATCAAGCGGCTGAGCCTGGAGTTGGGCGGCAACGCGCCGTTCATTGTGTTCGACGATGCGGACCTGGAGCAGGCCGTGGTCGGTATCATGCAAAGCAAGTTTCGCAACGCCGGCCAGACCTGTGTCTGCGCCAACCGCATCCTGGTGCAGGACGGTATCTACGAACGCTTCGCCGAGCGCCTGGTGCAAGAGGTGCGCAAACTCAAGGTCGGCAATGGCCTTGAAGCCGATGTCATGATCGGCCCGTTGATCAACCCGGCGGCGGTGAGCAAGGTCGCCCGGCATATCGACGATGCGCTGAGCCAGGGCGCGCGTTTGTTGTGTGGCGCGATTCCCCAGGGCGACAGCCAGTTTGTCGAGCCGACGGTGCTGGGCGACGCCCATGCCGGGATGCTGCTGGCCAACGAAGAAACCTTCGGCCCCGTTGCCCCGCTGATGCGTTTTACCACCGAAGAAGAGGCATTGGCTCTGGCCAATGCCACGCCCTATGGCCTGGGCGCTTATTACTTCACCCAGGACCTGCGCCGTTCATGGCGGTTCGGCGAGGCGCTGGAGTTCGGCATGGTCGGTCTCAACACCGGGATCATTTCCATGGAGGTCGCGCCCTTCGGCGGTATCAAACAGTCGGGCCTGGGCCGCGAAGGCAGCAAGTACGGCCTGGATGAATACCTTGAAATCAAAGCCTTCCACATCGGTGGGTTGTGATGTGGCCATCGTTTGAACGGACCCTTGGGAGTCATGATTGATGAGCAAACCCTTTCGAATCGCTGCGATTGCCGGTGACGGCATTGGCAGGGAAGTGCTGCCCGAAGGCCTGCGCGTATTGGAGCAGGCCGCGAAGAAGTGGCAGTTGGACTTGAGCGTTGAAGTGCTCGATTGGGCCCACTGCGATTATTACTTGGAGCACGGGCAGATGATGCCCGCCGACTGGTTCGAGCAACTCAAGGGTTTCGACGCCATCTACTTCGGCGCCGTGGGTTGGCCGGACAAGGTCCCGGACCATATTTCCCTGTGGGGCTCGTTGCTCAAGTTCCGCCGCGATTTCGACCAGTACGTGAACATCCGCCCGGTGCGCCTGTTTCCAGGTGTGCCGTGCCCGTTGGCCGGACGAGAGGCGGGGGACATCGATTTCGTGGTGATCCGTGAGAACACCGAGGGTGAATATTCATCGGTCGGCGGCAAGATGTTCGAGGGCACCGAGCATGAGTTCGTGCTGCAAGAATCGGTGTTCACCCGCCGAGGCGTCGATCGGATCCTCAAGTTTGCCTTCGACCTGGCCCAGACTCGACCGCGCAAGCGCCTGACGGCGGCGACCAAGTCCAACGGGATCTCCATCAGCATGCCGTACTGGGATGAACGCACTGCGTTGATGGCCGAGCACTACCCCGAGGTGACCTGGGACAAGCAACACATCGACATCCTCTGCGCGCGTTTTGTCTTGCAGCCGGACCGTTTCGACGTGGTGGTTGCCTCGAACCTGTTCGGCGATATTCTCTCCGACCTGGGCCCGGCCTGCGCCGGAACCATCGGTATCGCGCCGTCGGCCAATCTCGACCCGGAGCGACGCTTTCCATCACTGTTCGAACCGGTGCACGGCTCGGCGCCAGACATCTACGGGCAGAACATCGCGAACCCGATCGCGATGATCTGGTCCGGCGCGCTGATGCTCGATTTCCTCGGCAATGGCGACGAACGTTATCGCGCGGCCCATGACGGGATTCTCCAGGCTATCGAGCAGGTGATTGCCCAAGGGCCGATCACCCCGGACCTGGGCGGGCAGGGCTCGACCCAGGACGTCGGCAAGGCTATCGCTTCGGCGCTTTGAGGCCCTGGCGCACTATCGCCAGCCCATGTGGTCGTAACCTTCAACGCATCCGTGCTTGAACGTTATGACCCATGGAGACCCAATGAATCAGGACGTCCCGAACACCGATACCAATCGTCGCCAATTGCTACAGATCATCGCCGGGCTGTCTGACGGCGTGATCCTGGTGGAGGTCGACCAGACCATCGCCTGGGCCAACGACGCCGCCTTGACCATGCACGGCGTCAAGGCGCTTGAAGAGCTGGGTCGCAATGCCAAGGCGTACGCCAAACGCTTCAACCTGCGCTACCGCAACAATCATTCGCTGCCCGAGGAAAACTACCCGATCGCCCGCGTGGCGCGCGGCGATGAATTCAGTGACGTGCTGGTGGAAGTCACACCGGCGGCGGATCCGGATCGCACCTGGGTGCACCGCATCCGCGGCATGGTGCTGACCGACCGCAACGACGAACCGGAATACCTCGTGCTTATTCTCAGCGACGCCACCGAATGGGCCAGCGCTGAACAGCGTTTCGAGAAGACCTTCGGCGCCAACCCGGCGCCAGCGGTGATCTGCCGTCTCAGTGACCTGCGCTACATCAAGGTCAACGCGGGATTCCTGGAAATGACCGGCTACAGTCGCGAGCAGGTGATCGGGCGTTCGGTGTACGAGTTGGATGTGCTCGAGGCGGCCGAGAAGCGCGCCCTGGCCATCGAGCGGCTGGGCCAGGGCGCGACCATTCCGCAGATGCAGGCCGAGCTGCGATTACCTGACGGCACCAACAAGCAGGTGATTGTCGCGGGTCAGCCGCTGGACCTGCACGATGAAGATTGCATGTTATTTTCCTTCATGGACATGGAACCACGACGCAAGGCGGAAACGGCACTGCGCCAGAGCGAGGAGCGTTTTGCAAAATCGTTCCGCCTGTCCCCGGTGCCGACCTTGATCTGCAGCGGTGAGCAGCAACTGCTGGAAATCAACGAGGCTTTTCTTCAGGCCAGCGGATACGCCAGCGAAGAACTGTTGGGCAAGACCGTGGAGGAAATCGGTTTTCTCGACAAGGACGCCGGGGCGGCACTTTTTGCCCGACTGGAAAAGGCTGCCGCGGTGTCCAGCGTCGACGTCAAGGTGCACAAGAAAGGCGGGGAGCAGATCGATTGTGAGGTCGCCGCCGACACCGTACTCATCCAGGACAAACCGTGCTACTTGCTGGTGCTGATGAACATCACCGAGCGCAAGCGCTCGGAGCTGGAATTGGTGGCCGCCATCGAGGAGGTGATGAAGGACGCGTCATGGTTCAGCCGGACCCTGATCGAAAAACTGGCCAATGTGAAAAGCATCAACGCGCAGTCGCCGGCGACGTCTTTCACCGAACTGACGGCCCGGGAGCGTGATGTGCTGGGGCTGATTTGCGAGGGACTGGCGGATAAGGAAATTGCCGCGCGTTTGAAGTTGGCCCCCAATACCGTGCGCAATCATGTGGCGACGCTCTATTCGAAACTCGACGTCCACAGCCGCAGCGAGGCGATTGTGTGGGCTCGGGAACGCGGCTTGTTCGCCAATGAATGGCGGATGAAGGCACCATGATAGCCAGTGCAAATGCACCTGGCGTACTGGTGCAAATTCGGGTTTTGCTCGGACTTTAACCTCCTTAGGCTGAAAGGGTGCGGCGTTGCTGTTGATGCCGCGTCCCCACGAAACAGTCAAGGAATACGCCACGATGTACAGCAAACCCTTCAAAATCGAGCGCGAAAGGACGTCTGGACAAGCCAGGAGGCAAGGGGCATCCACCGCTTTCTTACGACGCCGAAGCTGAGGTGCACGCCATGACTCAGCTGGCTCCCCTGCGCGCCCAACTCGAAAAAAGCTTTGCGCCACTGTCCTGCGAATGCAGCCTCAATGGCGATGGCACGCTCACCATACGCCTGTATCACCAGGAAAGCGGCGAGGTTGACCTGGTGGTCAGCGGCATGAGCGTCGGCAGCATCCGGTCCGAGGAAGGCTTGGCCAAGCTGATCGATGAATTGCGCTACGAGCTGCACAACACGCCGTTGCATCGCAGTGATCCTGCCTGAGTTATAGAGCGACGCAATTTTCCGTGGCGAGGGAGCTTGCTCCCGCTGGATTGCGCAGCAATCCCAAATCTGTCGAAAGGACAGTCCAGGCACACCGAGTCCGTCCGATTGCGACTGCTTCGCAGCCGAGCGGGAGCAAGCTCCCTCGCCACGGTAGAACGCATGATCAGAGCAGCGTCGCCCGGCAATCGAGCACCAGGCGCGCGCCTCCCGACTCGCTGCGGTCCACCTCCAGCGTGAACCCGTGCAAGCTGACAATCGCGGCGACGATCGACAGGCCCAGGCCGAATCCGCCGTGCTGGCTGCTGCCCTCGGTGCGATAGAAACGCCGGAACACCGCCTTGCGTTCTGCCTCGGGGATACCGGGGCCGGAGTCGATTACTTCGATGCGCGTGCTGTCGCCCTGATCGACGCCTCGCAGGATCACCTTGCCGCCCGGCGGGGTGAACTTGATCGAGTTGCTCAACAGGTTTGACACCGCTTCGAACAGCAAGGCCCGATCGCCGTTGAGCAAGGGCAGGCTGTCGGGTATGTCCAGGATGAAGACCAGTTCGCCTTCTTCAGCCAGCGGCAGGTAGAAGTCATGCAATTCCTGCAACAGCGGCAACGGGTCGAGGCGCACGAAGCCAGAGCGGCGCTGTTGGTCCTCCAGCTCGGAAATTCGCAGCAAGCCGCGGAATCGCGCCATGAGCGTGTCGGTCTCGGCGATCACCTGGTCCATTTGCAGCGCTTCGGCAGAGCCGTCCGCCGCTTCTTGCTGAATGCGATAAAGCTGGGCGCGCAGGCGTGTCAGCGGTGTCCGCAGGTCGTGGGCGATGTTGTCGCACACGCCTTTTACTTCATTCATCAATCGTTCGATGCGGTCTAGCATGGCATTGACGATGGCGGCCAGCATGTCCAACTCATCGCGACGACTCGACAGCGGCAGGCGATGCTTGAGGTCGCCGGCGACGATTGCTTCGGCACTCGCCTGCAAGGCACGAATGCGCCGTAGCGGACGGCGGCGCAGCAGATGCCAGCCGGCAACGCCTGGCAGGATGGTCAGCGACACGCCCCAGAACAAGGCGTGCAGGATGATCCGCGTCACCGCGAACAGCGAGCCGTTGTCCCGTGCCAGTACCAGCCAGCGACCGTCCTGGGTCCGGGTCGCTACCGCATCGCAACTGTCGGACGGCACGCCTGGATCGTCGGAATCGACGCAGCCACCGAGCATGTGGATCTTGCCATCCAGCGGCAGGTCGGCGGGGATGCGCTGGATCGGCCCGCTCAAATGGCGCAGTCGCGGATCGAACAGACCGTAGGCGTCGACGCCGCGCTCATCCAGGGTCAGGCTGGCCATCAGCGCGTCTTCCAACTGATCGCCATGGATGCGGGCAAACAGGTGCTGGCGTTGCATCAGGGAATGCTTGGCGAGGCTGTCGAGGTAGCCGAATACCTCGTAATACATCACTCCCATCAGGATCGCGCTCCAGAGCACGAACAGCGCACTGTAGAGCGCCAGCAGGCGGCTGCTGGAGGAGCGCCAGCCCTTAGCGGGGTTCAGCAATGACATAACCGGAGCCTCGTACCGTGCGGATCAGCGGTTCCAGGCCCGGCGGGTCGATTTTCTTGCGCAGGCGACCGATGTGGACATCGATCAAGTTGGTGCCTGGGTCGAAGTGATAACCCCAGACTTCCTCGAAAATCATCATGCGCGAGAGGATCTGGCCGCTGTTGCGCATGAGGAACTCCAGCAGCTTGTACTCGGTGGGCAGCAGGCTCAGCAATTGGCTGTTGCGGCTGGCTTCGCGGCTGATCAGGTTCAGCTCCAGGTCTGCCACCCGCAGCACGGTTTCCGGTTCACGGGTGCCATTGTTGCGCCGCAGCAGCACTTCGACGCGGGCGGCCATTTCGTCAGTGGCAAACGGCTTGGTCAGGTAATCGTCGCCGCCGGCGCGCAGGCCGCGCACGCGTTCGTCGACATCGGAGAGGGCGCTGATCATCAGGATCGGCGTGGCCACCCCCATGGTCCGCAACGTGGTGACGATCACCAGACCGTCGAGCTCGGGCAGCATGCGGTCCAGGGTGATCAGGTCGTAGTCCCCGCTGACGGCCCGTTCCAGGCCTTCGCGGCCATTGTCGACCCAATCGACGTCCAGGCCGTTGCGGGTCAGTTCGGCGACAATCTCACGGGCGGTCACGGCGTCGTCTTCGATGGTCAGGATGCGGTTCATGGGCAGTTCCGGGTGAGGAAATTGGGGCGACTGCGCAGCATTCTGCCAAATATTACCTGTCGGCTTTCTGAAAAAAAGTTCATGGACGCCGACAAGGAGCCCACCGTATCCATTCGTTATTCCACCGGCGTGCTGACAAACGCTTCCAGCCCTTCGGCATAGGCGGTAAACGCGCTGATCTGCGGGAACGCCTTACCTTGCACCTGGTCTGCGACCAACAGATTGGTGAAGGTCCAGGCCACCGCAACGGTAATACCGGCCTGATCGAGCGAACCGTCAGTGGGCAGCGGTTGTTTGGCGAGGGCCTGCTCCAGCGCCTCGTAGGCTGCGAGCAGTTGGCCAGATACCCGCTCGACCCACGGCGCGTGCTGGATCTCCGTCGGGCGCAGGGTGCGTTCGTAATAGATCTGCACCGACTTCTCGCACGCCGCCAGCGCCAGCCCGATCAGCTGCAGCGATCGCAACCGTTGCCCTGGCTCGGTCGGCATCAGGCTGTTCCCGGGCCCGGCCAGGGTTTCCAGATAATCGATGATCAAGGTGGAATCCATCAGCACCGAGCCATCGTCAAGCACCAGCGTCGGTGCCTTGACCACCGGGTTGATGCTCTGGAAGTGCTCGAAGTGCCTGAACACCGAGACCGATTCGTGTTCCAGGGCGATTCCCAGGTGTTTGGCGGAAATGGCGACGCGTCGTACGTAGGGTGAGTCCAGCATGCCGATCAGTTTCATGGCTTTTCCTTCAGCGGTTTGGCAGGTCAGGGGTCAATCCTCGAACCCGACCTGTTCATGGATTTCATCGACCTTGAGTTCCAGCCGGTACGCCACGGCAATGAACAACGCCTGGCACAGGCACAACGTGGCACTCAAGGAACGGAACGCGAACGAGCTGCCTTCATTCACCAGCAATACCGCATTGGCCCGCTTGGCCAGGGGCGACAGGTTGCTGTCAGTGATGATCAGCGTCTTGGCCTGGTGATGCTGGGCGATGCGCAGGCAATGCTGGGTTTCCTTGCCGTAGGGCGTAAAACTGATCGCGATGACCAGGTCGTTGGCCCGCACGCTGCGCATCTGCTCGCGATAACTGCCGCCCAGGCCGGAGACCAGATGGATCCGCTTGTTGGTGTGTTGCAGGTTGTAGACCAGGTAATCGGCAACCGCGAATGAACGGCGTACACCGACGACGTAGATGTTATCGGCGTTGACCACCAGATCGACGGCCTTTTCGAACGCTTCGTCGTCCAGCTCCAGCCCCAGGCGCTCGATGCCCGACAGTGTGGCATTGACGCATTCGCGTGCCAGGTCGCCGGCGCTGGCCTTCTGCGATTTGTTGGCAATCATGCTGCGAATACGTTGCTGGTAGTTCTGTACCGGCGTGGTCTTGTGGGTATACGCCTCGCGAAACAGCGCCTGCATTTCGCTGAAGCCGCTGAAGCCGAAGCGTTGCGAAAACCTGACGATGGCCGACGGGTGCACTTCGCACTCCCGGGCGATGTCGCTGATGCGGTCGACCATGATCCGGTCGCTTTGCTGGCTCATGTAGCTGGCGATGCGTTTGAGCTGGCGCGGCAGGCTTTCGTATTCCTCGGTAATCAGTTGCAACAGCCGCTCGGCGTTGACCGGTGGGCTGGGGAGGGCGGCTTCGGACGCGCTCTCGGACGGCGCCGACAGATCGGGGCGGGTCATAGAAAATCCTTCTGGCTTGTTCTTATAGGGCACCCCGCAAATCCGGTAGGCCCTCGACAATAGGTTGGCTGGTCGCAGTCTACAGCGTAGGCGCTGGGAAAATCAGCGGCAGACGAGGTTGTAACGCTTGCTGAAACGATGCACTGGGTCTGGCCCGCCTGTGTATTAGCGTATTGGAAAAAATATTCCATGATAAAAATTTATGGAATAAATATTGATTATTGCCGCCCGCTCGTTTTAGTCTGCTTCCAACAAAGCGTTGGCGTCGGTTCCGGCGGCAAGCGCAGGCTGATAAAAATAACAGGAGCCAGCATGGGCCAGACTCGTTTTGCCAGTGGGCGTCAATTGGATGTGATCTGCCTGGGACGCTTGGGCGTCGATCTCTACGCGCAGCAAATCGGCGCGCGCCTGGAAGACGTCAGCAGTTTTGCCAAATACCTCGGCGGCTCGTCTGCCAACATCGCCTTCGGCACGGCCCGCCTGGGACTCAAGTCGGCGATGCTGAGCCGGGTAGGCGATGATCACATGGGGCGCTTCCTGGTCCAGTCCCTGGCGCGCGAAGGTTGCGATGTCAGCGGCATAAAAGTCGATCCTGAACGCCTGACGGCCATGGTCCTGCTGGGGATCAAGGACCGGGAAACCTTCCCCCTGGTGTTCTACCGGGAAAACTGCGCGGACATGGCGCTACGGGCCGAAGACATCGACGAAGCGTTCATCGCGTCCAGCAAGGCCCTGTTGATCACCGGCACGCATTTCTCCACCGAAGGCGTCTACGAGGCGAGTATCCAGGCGCTGGACTTTGCCGAGAAACATCAGGTCAAGCGCGTCCTCGACATCGATTACCGCCCGGTGCTCTGGGGTTTGGCGAGCAAGGCCGATGGGGAAACCCGTTTTGTCGCCGACCGCAAAGTCAGCCAGCACGTGCAAGGCATCCTGCCGCGTTTCGACCTGATCGTAGGCACCGAAGAAGAATTTTTGATTGCCGGCGGCAGCGAAGACTTGCTGACTGCGCTGCGCACTGTACGCTCGCTGACGGCGGCCACCCTGGTGGTCAAGCTCGGCCCGCAGGGTTGCACGGTGATCCACGGCGAGATTGGGAACCGACTGGAAGACGGCGACATCTATCCCGGCGTGCGGGTCGAGGTGCTGAACGTGCTCGGCGCGGGTGACGCGTTCATGTCGGGCTTCCTCGCCGGTTGGCTGGAGGACGCGAGCGATGAGCGTTGCTGCCAGTTGGCCAATGCCTGTGGTGGTCTGGTGGTGTCGCGCCACGCCTGTGCCCCGGCCATGCCGACCCGGGCCGAACTCGAGTATCTGTTCGACAGCCCGGTGCCAATCACCCGGCCGGACCAGGACGCCGTGTTGCAACGGCTGCATCAGGTCAGCGTGCCGCGCAAGGTCTGGAAACAGCTGTTCGTTTTTGCCTTCGACCATCGTTGGCAATTGGTGGAGTTGGCCCAGAAGAGCGGGCGCGACCTCGACAGCATCGGCCAGCTCAAACAACTGTTCATCCAGGCCGTGGAGCGGGTCGAGGCCGACCTGCAACGCCAAGGCATCGACGCCGACGTCGGCCTGTTGGCCGACCAGCGTTTCGGCCAGGACTCGCTGAACGCCGCCACCGGACGTGGCTGGTGGGTGGCGCGTCCGGTGGAAGTTCAAGGTTCGCGGCCACTGGCGTTCGAGCATGGACGGTCCATTGGCAGCAACCTGATCGCCTGGCCGCAGGAACAAATCATCAAGTGCCTGGTGCAATTCCATCCCGATGACGAGCCGCTGCTGCGCCTGGAACAAGAGGCGCAACTGATGGGCTTGTACAAGGCCTCCCAGGTCAGCGGCCATGAATTGCTGCTGGAAGTCATTCCGCCGAAGGACCACCCCTCGGCCCATCCGGACGTGCTCTATCGCGCGCTCAAGCGCCTCTACAACCTGGGGATCTTCCCGGCGTGGTGGAAGATCGAAGCCCAGACCTGCGATGAGTGGAAGCAACTCGACGAACTGATCCAGGCGCGTGACCCGTATTGCCGGGGTGTGGTGCTGCTAGGCCTCAATGCGCCCGCCGCCGCGCTGGCCGAAGGTTTTCGGCAAGCCAGCCAAAGCACCACGTGCCGGGGTTTTGCCGTGGGCCGGACGATTTTCCAAGAGCCGAGCCGGGCCTGGTTGGCCGGGGAAATCGATGATGAAACGTTGATTCGGGACGTGCAGGGCAGGTTTGTGGAATTGATCGAGGCCTGGCGTGATGCGCGGGCGTGATGTGCAGGGCTTTTGTGGCGAGGGAGCTTGCTCCCGCTGGACTGCAAAGCAGTCCCAAAGTCAGCCACCCCGATTCAACAGATAAACCGCAACCATAAGTTTTGCGACTGCTTCGCAGCCGAGCGGGAGCAAGCTCCCTCGCCACAGGTGATCGGTTGAACATTAGAGACAACAATAAAAGGTGCAGCCATGCCCGCTATTCGAATTGGCATCAACCCGATTTCCTGGAGCAACGACGACTTGCCGTCCCTGGGTGGCGAGACGCCGTTGAGCACGGCGCTGAGCGAAGGCAAGGAAATCGGTTACGAAGGTTTTGAGCTCAACGGCAAATTCCCCAAGGATGCCAAGGGCGTCGGTGACGTGTTGCGTCCGTATGATCTGGCGTTGGTCTCCGGCTGGTACTCCAGCCGCCTCGCGAGACGTTCGGCGGCCGAGGAAATCGACGCGATCGCCAGCCATGTCGAGCTGTTGGCGCAGAACGGCGCGACGGTGCTGGTCTACGGCGAAGTGGCGGATTCCATCCAGGGCCAGCGCATCCCGTTGATCGAACGGCCACGCTTTCATACCGACGAAGCCTGGCAAACCTACGCCGACAAGCTGACCGAACTGGCGCGCTTCACGCTGTCCCAAGGCGTGCGCCTGGCGTATCACCACCACATGGGTGCCTACGTCGAATCACCTTCGGACATCGACAAGCTCATGGCCTTGACCGGCAGCGAGGTCGGCCTGTTGTTCGACTCGGGCCATTGCTACATGGGTGGCGGCGAACCGTTGCAGGTCCTGCGAAAACACATCGAGCGCATCTGCCACGTGCACTTCAAGGACGTGCGCAAACCTGTCGTGCAACTGGCGCGCAATAACCTCTGGAGTTTTCCCGACTGCATCATCAATGGCACGTTCACGGTGCCGGGGGATGGCGACATTGATTTCGCCGCCTTGCTGGACGTGTTGCTGGCTGCCGATTATCACGGGTGGCTGGTGGTGGAAGCCGAGCAGGACCCCGCGGTGGCGCCGAGTTATATCTACGCCAAGAAGGGCTACGACACCCTGCGTGCCCTGTTGCAAGAGAGGATCCCGGCATGAGCCTTTTGATCAAGAGCAATCCTTGCGGCCGAACCATGGTCGAACTGCCGCGCGACGCGCTGGAATACGTCGGTTTCGGCGCTTACCGCCTGAGCCTGGGCGAGACCCTGCCGGTGGCTGCCGGGGACAAGGAGTTATGCGTGGTACTGCTCAGCGGCCGTATCAATCTCAAGGGCGAAGCGCCGGGACAGGGCGCCTTCGACTGGGACAACCTCGGTGATCGCCAGTCGGTGTTCGAGGATAAATCCCCTTACGCCGCGTATCTGCCGCCCGGCAGCCAGGCCCAAGTCACCGCGTTGAGCGATGTGCAGGTGGCGGTGTGCGCAGCGCCGGCTGCTGCCTCGAATGAATATGGCCCACGGCTGATCCGTCCCGAGAGCATGAAGCGCAGTGTGCGCGGCAAGGGCGCCAATACCCGCTACGTCTGCGACATCCTGCCAGACAGCGAACCGGCCCATTCGCTGCTGGTGGTGGAAGTGCGCACGCCGTCGGGTCATTCGTCCAGCTACCCGCCGCACAAGCACGACACCGATGACTTGCCGCATCAAAGCTTTCTTGAAGAGACCTATTACCACCAGGTCAACCCGTCCCAGGGCTTCGTGTTCCAGCGGGTCTATACCGAAGACCGCAGCATCGACCAGGCCATGGCCGTGGAAAACAGCGATCTGGTGGTCGTACCCAAGGGTTATCACCCGGTCAGCGTGCCTTACGGGTACGAGTCTTATTACCTGAACGTCATGGCCGGTCCGAAGCGGGTCTGGCAGTTCCATAACGATCCGCAGCACAGCTGGCTGCTCGACCTCTGACCCACAGAATCCGCACGGAGAACACGCACCATGAGCGACACCCCGGTTATAGGCCATTACATCAACGGTCGTGTGCACGACAACGACGCCGCCCGGTTCAGCAATGTCTTCAACCCAGCCACCGGCGCGGTGCAGGCTCGGGTGGCGCTGGCCGAACCGGGGACCGTCGAAGCGGCGGTCGCGTCGGCGCTCTCGGCATTCCCGGCCTGGTCCGAACAGTCGTCGTTGCGCCGTTCGCGCGTCATGTTCAAGTTCAAGGAACTACTGGACCGTCATCATGACGAACTGGCGCAAATCATCAGTCGCGAACACGGCAAGGTGCTGTCCGACGCCCACGGCGAAGTCACCCGCGGCATCGAAATCGTCGAGTACGCCTGTGGTGCACCGAGCCTGCTCAAGACCGATTTCAGCGACAACATCGGTGGCGGCATCGACAACTGGAACCTGCGCCAGCCCTTGGGCGTGTGCGCCGGCGTGACACCGTTCAATTTCCCGGTGATGGTGCCGTTGTGGATGATTCCCCTGGCATTGGTTGCCGGCAATTGTTTCATTCTCAAGCCTTCGGAGCGCGACCCGTCCGCCAGCCTCTTGATGGCTCGGTTGCTGACCGAGGCGGGCTTGCCGGATGGCGTTTTCAACGTGGTCCAGGGCGACAAGGCGGCAGTGGATGCGCTGTTGCAGCACCCGGACATCGAGGCGATTTCTTTTGTCGGCTCCACGCCCATTGCCGAATACATCCACCAGCAGGGCACCGCGAACGGCAAGCGCGTACAGGCCTTGGGCGGTGCGAAAAATCACATGATCGTCATGCCCGACGCTGACCTCGACCAGGCGGCGGATGCGCTGATCGGCGCGGCCTACGGTTCGGCCGGCGAGCGCTGCATGGCGATTTCCATTGCCGTGGCGGTGGGCGACGTCGGCGATGAACTGATCGCTCGCTTGCTGCCGCGTATCGACCAGTTGAAGGTCGGCAACGGTCAGCAGGCCGGCACCGACATGGGGCCGTTGGTCACTGCCGAGCACAAGGCCAAGGTGGAAGGTTTCATCGACGCCGGCGTGGCCGAGGGCGCGCGGCTGATCGTCGACGGTCGGGGCTTCAAGGTGCCGGGGGCCGAGCAGGGATTTTTTGTCGGGGCGACGCTGTTCGACCAGGTCACTGCCGAGATGAGCATCTACCAGCAAGAGATTTTCGGCCCGGTGCTGGGGATCGTTCGTGTGCCGGATTTCGCCACGGCGGTGGCGTTGATCAACGCCCATGAGTTTGGCAACGGCGTGTCGTGCTTCACCCGCGACGGCGGCATCGCCCGGGCGTTTGCCCGCAGCATCAAGGTTGGCATGGTGGGCATCAACGTGCCGATTCCGGTGCCCATGGCCTGGCATTCCTTTGGCGGCTGGAAGCGTTCGTTGTTTGGCGATCACCACGCCTACGGCGAAGAAGGCCTGCGCTTCTACAGTCGCTACAAGAGCGTGATGCAACGTTGGCCCGACAGCATCGCCAAGGGTCCTGAATTCAGCATGCCCACTGCCCAATAACTCATTTAATGAATGCCGGAGGGAGAACAACAATGAACAAGCCCCTGCGTTTTGCCTTGAACCGAATGGTTGCCCCACGCCTGTCACTGCCGGCGTTCATCGACCTGGCCCTGGCGCTGAAAACCGACGCCATCGAGATTCGTAACGATCTGAAGGGCGTCGAGATCGAAGACGGTATGCCACCGGCCCGGGTTCGTGAGCTGTGCGAGGAGCGCGGCATCAAGGTGCTGTCGATCAACGCCCTGTACCCCTTCGATGTGTGGAACGAGGAGCGCCGCACCCAGGCCGTGCGATTGGCTGACTACGCCCGCGAATGCGGCGCCGAGGGGCTGGTGATGTGCCCGCTCAACGACCGCGCCGACCCGCGCAGCGAGGCCGAACGCGCGGCGGGCTTGCGTACGGCCCTCAGTGAACTGGCGCCGATCCTGCGTGCCTTCGGCATCTACGGCTTCATCGAGCCGCTGGGTTTCGAAGAGTGTTCATTGCGGCGCAAGCGCACGGCAGTGGAAGCGATCAAGGCCATCGGCGGGCTGGATGTGTTCCGCCTGGTGCATGACACCTTTCATCATCACTTGGCAGGCGAGGGAGAATTTTTCCCTGAACTGACCGGGCTGGTGCACATTTCCGGCGTCGAGGATGCCCAGGCACCGTTGGCGACCATTCGCGACGGCCATCGGGTGCTGGTCGGCGAGGCCGACATCCTCGGCAACGCTGGGCAGATCGAAGCGTTGCGGGCCGGAGGTTATGAAGGCTACTTGTCCTTCGAGCCGTTTGCCGAAAGCGTCCATGAGCTGGCCGATATCCGCCAGGCATTGGGGGCGAGCATGAACCACCTGAAAAGCTCCCAGGCCTGACGCGACTGCCGATCTGTCCGGGCTCTGCAAGGGGAACCGAAACCGAGCGCCGCCAATTGCATTCCAGACTGCATTCCAGACCTGCATTCCAGACAAGGTGCAAGCATGACCACAACACGACTGACCATGGCCCAGGCCCTGGTGAAATTCCTCGATAACCAGTACATCGAGGTCGATGGTGTCCAGAGTAAGTTCGTCGCCGGGGTGTTTACCATTTTCGGCCACGGCAATGTGCTCGGCCTGGGCCAGGCGCTTGAACAGGACAGTGGCGACCTGGTGGTCCATCAGGGCCGCAACGAGCAGGGCATGGCCCATGCCGCCATCGGGTTTGCCAAGCAGCACCTGCGGCGCAAGATCTACGCCTGTAGCTCATCGGTTGGCCCCGGCGCGGCGAACATGCTGACCGCCGCCGCCACCGCGACGGCCAACCGTATCCCGTTGCTGCTATTGCCCGGCGACGTCTACGCCAGCCGCCAGCCGGACCCGGTGCTGCAGCAGATCGAACAATTCCACGACCTGAGCATCAGCACCAACGATGCGTTCAAGGCCGTGAGCAAATACTGGGACCGGATCAATCGCCCCGAGCAACTGATGACCGCCGCGATCCAGGCGATGCGCGTGCTCACCGATCCGGCCGAGACCGGCGCGGTGACCCTGGCGCTGCCTCAGGATGTGCAGGCCGAGGCCTACGAATATCCGGATTATTTCCTGAAAAAACGCGTGCACCGCATCGACCGTCGCCCGGCCACCGAAGCGATGCTCGGCGATGCCCTGGCGCTGCTCAAGGGCAAGCGCAAGCCGTTGATCATCTGTGGCGGCGGCGTGCGCTACTCCGGCGCCAACGTCGCGTTGCAGGATTTTGCCGAGCGCTTCGAGATTCCGTTTGCCGAGACCCAGGCCGGCAAAAGTGCGGTGGTTTCCAGCCACCCACTGAACGTCGGCGGCGTCGGCGAAACCGGCTGCCTGGCGGCGAACCTGCTGGCCAAGGAAGCGGACTTGATCATCGGCATCGGCACGCGCTACAGCGATTTCACCACTGCGTCGAAATGGCTGTTCCAACACCCCGACGTGCAGTTTCTCAACCTCAACATCAGCCCGTGCGATGCCTTGAAGCTCGATGGCGTGCAACTGCTGGCCGATGCCCGTTCGGGCCTGGAGGCGTTGTCGGCCGGGATGGGCGGCTATCGTGCCGAATGGGCCGGGCAGATCGCCGAGGCCAAGGCGCAGTTGGATGCCGAAGTGGACCGGATTTATCAGGCTGACTTCAAGACCGAGGACTTCGTCCCGGAAATCAACGACCACATGGACCCGGCGGTGTTTGGCGAATTCATCGAGCTCACCGGTTCCTGCCTGACCCAGAGCCGCGTGCTGGGCACTCTCAACGAAACGCTCGGGGACGACGCGATCATCGTTGCCGCCGCCGGCAGCTTGCCCGGCGACTTGCAGCGCAGTTGGCGCAGCCTGGGCGTGAACACCTACCACGTTGAATACGGTTATTCGTGCATGGGCTACGAAGTGAACGCTGCCCTGGGCGTGAAACTCGCCGAGCCGGAAAAAGAGGTCTATGCCTTGGTCGGCGACGGTTCCTACATGATGCTGCATTCGGAACTCGCCACTTCGATCCAGGAGCGCCGCAAGATCAACGTCGTGCTGCTGGACAACATGACGTTCGGTTGCATCAACAACCTGCAAATGGAACACGGCATGGACAGCTTCGGCACCGAGTTCCGCTTCCGCAACCCGGACACCGGCAAGCTCGACGGCGGCTTTGTGCCGGTGGACTTCGCCATGAGCGCGGCGGCCTACGGCTGCAAGACCTACACCGTCAAGACTCTCGACGAGCTTCACGCGGCCCTGGCCGACGCCCGGCGCCAGACGGTCTCGACGCTGATCGACATCAAGGTCTTGCCTAAGACCATGATCCACAAATACCTGTCGTGGTGGCGGGTCGGCGTGGCGCAAGTCTCCACCAGCGCCCGCACCGATGCAGTCGCCAAGACCCTCAACGAACGACTGGCCAAGGCCCGTCAATACTGATTGCCCCAACACCTACATTAAGGAGTTCCACATGTCTTTGAAGCTGGGCGTCATCGGCACCGGGGCCATCGGCCAGGACCATATCCGTCGTTGCAGCCAGACCTTGCTCAACAGCCAGGTCGTGGCGGTGACCGACATCAACCTCGCCCAGGCGGCGAAGGTGGTGGCCGACTTGAAGCTGACCGCCGAGGTCTACCCCGACGGCCACGCCTTGATCAAGGCGCCGGACGTCGAGGCGATCCTGGTCACGTCCTGGGGGCCGAGCCACGAAGAATTCGTACTGGCGGCCATCGCGGCCGGCAAGCCGGTGTTCTGTGAAAAACCGTTGGCCGTCACCGCCGAAGGCTGCCGCCGGATCGTCGACGCCGAAGTGGCCCACGGCAAGCGCCTGGTGCAGGTGGGTTTCATGCGCCCTTATGACGAAGGTTATCGAGCGCTCAAAGCGGTGATCGACAGCGGCCAGATCGGCGAGCCGTTGATGCTGCACTGCGCCCATCGAAACCCTCGCGTGGGTGAAAACTACAAGACCGATATGGCGATCACCGACACCTTGATCCACGAGCTGGATGTGTTGCGCTGGCTCCTGGCCGACGACTACGTGTCGGTACAGGTCGTATTCCCGCGCAAGACCAGCAAGGCCCTGGCCCATCTGCGCGATCCGCAGATTGTCCTGCTGGAAACCGCCAAGGGCACGCGCATCGACGTCGAAGTGTTCGTCAACTGCCAGTACGGCTATGACATCCAGTGCGAAGTGGTGGGGGAGACCGGCATCGCCAAGCTGCCAGAACCGTCCCAGGTGCAACTGCGCAGCGACGCCAAGCTGTCCAACGCGATCCTGATGGATTGGAAGGACCGCTTCATTGCCGCCTATGACGTTGAACTGCAAGCCTTCATTGACGGCGTACGCGCCGGGCGCGTCGGTGGGCCATCGGCCTGGGACGGCTACGCGGCGGCGGTGGCGGCAGATGCGTGCATCGAAGCGCAGCAGAGTGGGCAGATCGTGAAGGTCGAGTTGCCGCAGCGTCCTCGTTTCTACGGCTGATACGTTCCTATAGAAACTGCATAAGGGATTTTCATGCGAATCGGATTAGTGGGCTATGGCAAGGGCGGGCGGTTTTTTCATGCGCCGCTGATCAGCAGTCTGCCGGGGGCTACGTTTGTTGGCGTGGTGACCCGGTCTGCCGAGCGGCGCCAGCAATTGGCGGCCGAACATCCACGCGTCCAGCCGTTCGACAGTCTTGAACAACTGGTGGCGGCCGGCGTCGACGCCGTGGTGGTCTCCACGCCCTTGGATGGGCGTCCCGTCATCGTGATGGAGGCCATCGAGCGTGGCGTGGCGGTGGTCAGCGACAAGCCTTTCGCCGCCGATGCCGCCCAGGCCGAAGCGATGGTATTGGCCTCCGAGCAGGGCCATGTGCCGTTGACCGTGTACCAGAACCGTCGCTGGGATTCGGATTTCCTGACGGTTCGAAAATTGCTGGCGTCCGGCGCCTTGGGGCAAATCGTCAGGTTTGAATCAAGTGTCGAACGCTACTCCCCGACATCGCTGGGCAAAGGCAGCGGCGGTGGGTTCCTGCGGGACCTGGGCAGCCATCTGGTTGATCAGGCGTTGCAATTGTTCGGCCCGGTGGCGCGGGTGTACGCCGAGCTGGATTATCGACAGCCGGGCCAGGCCTACGACAACGGTTTTTTCCTGTCGCTTAGCCACGTAAACGGCGTGGTATCACACCTGAGCGGTAGCTGCCTGCAAAACGCGCCGCGGCCACGCTTTCGGGTCAGCGGCACGCAAGGCTGCTATACCGTCGAAGGCCTCGATGGACAAGAGGCCCAGGCATTGGCGGGCCTGAGCCCGGCCACCGAGGGAGAGCGCTGGGGCGCCGAGGAGCATCGGCGCTGGGGCTGGTTCGAACACGGTGCCGAACGAGAGCGCGTGGCTTCGGAGCGAGGTTGCTGGCTGGCGTTCTATCAACGCCTCCAAGCCGCGTTGCAGGGCGACGGCCTCCTGCCGGTAGCGGCCCGCGATGCCTTGGCCACGACGCGCGTCCTGGACGCTGCAAGGCAGAGTGCGAAGCAGGGCAGTGTGGTGTGTTTATCCACGCCTGTCGGCCATGGAACAAAAAACGAATAAAATTCTAAAATGAGTTGATATGGAAAATATTTTCCAATAAAGTCGATTCCAGGTGACCGACAACCCTGTTCGCGTTTATCCAGGCCCGCCTTGAATAGACGACGAACTAAACAAAAACAAGAAACACAGCCAGGTACCGTCGATGAAAACCTTCAACCGCTCTGCGTTTCACCTGCCATTGTCCTTGCGCCTGTCCGCAATCCTTCCCTTGCTTGAATCCCTGTGCATCCAGCGCAAGGACGCCGTGGTCTGTTGCATGCCCGGCGCGCCGATTGTGCGTTTGCCGCGTTCCTGAATCCGTCACGCCTTATCCATAAAACCAACAAGAATGTGGAGAAAGACCGTTCATGAAGACCAAGACCCGTTTTGCCTCGCTGGCCCTGTCATTGATGCTCGCCAGTGGCGCTGCCCTGGCGGACCTGAAAATCGGTGTCAGCATGTCTCAGTTCGATGACACCTGGCTGACCTACCTGCGCGAATCCATGGACAAGAAAGCCAAGGCCCTGCCAGACGGCGTCACCTTGCAGTTCGAGGACGCGCGCAGCGACGTGGTCAAGCAACTCAGCCAGGTCGAAAGCTTCATCAGCCAGAAGGTCGACGCGATCATCGTCAACCCGGTGGACACCGCCGCGACCCAGCGCATCACCAAGGCCGCCGTGGCCGCAGGCATTCCGCTGGTCTATGTCAACCGCCGTCCCGACGACATGAAACTGCCCGCCGGCGTGGTCACCGTTGCCTCGGATGACCTGGAGGCCGGGCGCATGCAGATGCAGTACCTGGCCGACAAGATGGGCGGCAAGGGCGACATCGTGATTCTGCTGGGCGATCTGGCCAACAACTCCACCACCAACCGTACCAAGGGCGTCAAGGAAGTCCTGGCCAAATACCCTGGCATCAAGATCGAACAGGAACAGACGGGTATCTGGTCCCGGGACAAGGGCATGACCCTGGTCAACGACTGGCTGACCCAGGGCCGGGAATTCCAGGCGGTGGTGTCGAACAACGACGAGATGGCCATCGGTGCGGCCATGGCGCTCAAGCAAGCGGGCACCAAGAAAGGCAGCGTATTGATTGCCGGGGTCGATGGCACGCCGGACGGCCTGAACGCCATCAAGAAAGGCGAAATGGCCGTCTCGGTGTTCCAGGACGCCAAGGGCCAGGCCGACGGCTCCATCGACACCGCGGTAAAAATGGTCAAGAAACAGCCGGTCGAGCAGTCCGTGTGGGTGCCATACCGCTTGATCACGCCGGAGAACGTCGATCAGTTCAAGTGACGTTCCAGCTGTTTTTACCACGACAATAAACAGGCAAGGTCGCCGCGCCGGCCTTGCCAAGGGAGTACCTGACCATGTTCGCTTCAGCGACTGCTTCGAGCGTCCCGGTGACGATGTTCCAACCGGGCGCAATACCTGACGAACCGTACCTGTTGGAAGTCATTAACGTCAGCAAAGGATTTCCCGGCGTGGTGGCCTTGTCCGACGTGCAGTTGCGGGTACGCCCCGGCTCGGTGCTGGCCCTGATGGGTGAAAACGGTGCAGGCAAATCCACCTTGATGAAGATTATCGCCGGCATCTACCAACCGGACGCCGGCGAGCTGCGCCTGCGCGGCAAGCCGGTCATTTTCGACACGCCCCTGGCGGCCTTGCAGGCCGGGATCGCGATGATCCATCAGGAACTGAACCTGATGCCACACATGAGCATCGCCGAGAACATCTGGATCGGCCGCGAACAGCTCAACGGCCTGCACATGGTCGACCACGGCGAAATGCACCGCTGCACCGCCCGGTTGCTGGAGCGCCTGCGGATCAAGCTCGACCCCGAAGAGCAGGTGGGCAACCTGAGCATCGCCGAGCGGCAGATGGTCGAGATCGCCAAGGCTGTTTCGTACGACTCCGACATCCTGATCATGGACGAACCGACCTCGGCCATCACCGAGACGGAAGTCGCCCACTTGTTCTCGATCATTGCCGACCTCAAGGCCCAAGGTAAGGGCATCATCTATATCACCCACAAAATGAATGAAGTGTTCGCCATCGCCGATGAAGTGGCGGTGTTTCGTGACGGCGCCTACATCGGCCTGCAACGGGCCGACAGCATGGACGGCGACAGCCTGATTTCGATGATGGTCGGGCGTGAACTGAGCCAACTGTTCCCGGTGCGCGACAAACCCATCGGTGATTTGGTGATGTCGGTACGCGACCTGAGCCTGGACGGCATTTTCAAAGGGGTATCGTTCGACCTGCACGCCGGGGAAATCCTCGGTATCGCCGGGCTGATGGGCTCGGGCCGGACCAACGTCGCCGAGGCGATCTTTGGCGTGACGCCGAGCACCGGTGGCGAAATCCTCCTGGACGGCCAACCGGTGCGCATCACCGACCCGCACATGGCGATCGAGAAGGGCTTTGCGCTGTTGACCGAGGACCGCAAGCTCAGCGGGCTGTTTCCATGCCTGTCGGTGCTGGAAAACATGGAAATGGCCGTGCTGCCCCATTACGTCGGCAACGGATTCATCCAGCAGAAGGCCCTGCGTGCGTTGTGTGAAGACATGTGCAAGAAATTGCGGGTCAAGACCCCGTCCCTTGAACAGTGCATTGACACGCTGTCTGGCGGGAATCAGCAGAAGGCCTTGCTGGCCCGATGGCTGATGACCAACCCGCGGATCCTGATTCTCGACGAGCCGACACGCGGCATCGACGTCGGCGCCAAGGCCGAGATCTACCGGCTCATTTCCTACCTCGCCAGCGAAGGCATGGCGGTCATCATGATTTCTTCGGAACTGCCCGAAGTGCTGGGCATGAGCGACCGGGTCATGGTGATGCACGAAGGCGACCTCATGGGCACCCTCGAGCGCAGCGAAGCGACCCAGGAACGAGTGATGCAACTGGCCTCGGGTTTGTCCTGATGCCCGTCAGTCCGAATAGAAAAGGTGAGTGGCTATGAACGCAATATTGGAAAACAAACCTGCGGCCACACCGGCCAGGACGCGTCGGCGGCTGCCGACGGAACTGAGCATCTTCCTGGTGCTGATCGGCATCGGCCTGGTGTTCGAGATGTTCGGTTGGATCATGCGTGACCAGAGTTTCCTGATGAACTCACAGCGGCTGGTACTGATGATCCTGCAAGTGTCGATCATTGGCCTGCTGGCCATCGGCGTGACCCAGGTGATCATCACCACCGGCATCGACCTGTCATCCGGCTCGGTGCTGGCGTTGTCGGCGATGATCGCCGCCAGCCTGGCCCAGACTTCGGACTTCGCCCGAGCGGTGTTTCCTTCCCTGACGGACTTGCCGGTGTGGATCCCGGTGATCGCCGGACTGGGTGTTGGCTTGCTGGCCGGGGCGATCAACGGCAGCATCATCGCCATCACCGGTATCCCGCCCTTTATTGCCACCCTCGGCATGATGGTCTCGGCCCGTGGCCTGGCGCGTTATTACACCGAAGGCCAGCCGGTGAGCATGTTGTCCGATTCCTACACCGCCATCGGCCACGGCGCGATGCCGGTGATCATCTTCCTGGTGGTGGCGGTGATCTTCCACATCGCCTTGCGCTACACCAAGTACGGCAAATACACCTACGCCATCGGCGGCAACATGCAGGCGGCGCGCACCTCGGGCATCAACGTCAAGCGTCACTTGGTGATTGTCTACAGCATCGCCGGGTTGCTGGCGGGCCTGGCCGGGGTGGTGGCATCGGCGCGAGCGGCGACCGGGCAGGCAGGCATGGGCATGTCCTATGAACTGGACGCGATTGCCGCGGCGGTGATCGGTGGCACCAGCCTGGCCGGTGGTGTGGGGCGTATCACCGGAACGGTGATCGGTGCGCTGATCCTCGGGGTGATGGCCAGTGGATTCACCTTCGTCGGCGTCGATGCCTATATCCAGGACATCATCAAAGGGCTGATCATTGTGGTCGCGGTGGTCATCGACCAATACCGCAACAAACGCAAACTCAAGCGCTAGGCATCCCGCCGATGCGACAACGCGCCACGCCTGACCCGCGTGGCGTTGCCATTTGTCTTCTTAATACAGCCATTGCAGCAAATTTCTTGTTATAAACGCACTCCGATGGTCGCCTTGAGTCTGTCAGACAGCATTTGTAGGGGTTGTCGGACGTTTTCCCCATGTTTTCAGTTGCTGACGCCACAACTCGGCCTTAGACTGCCGCCCCTCGTAAATTGAGTGCCGGGTGGCGCTTGGAATAGACGGCGCCTTCCCGATGAGCGTGGCGGCTTAATGCGGGACGCTTCATAATTCGCCTTAATGCACGTTTTTTTATAGAGAAATCAATGACAAAGGAAAAGTTGCTGGCCATGCCGGCGGATGACTACATGAATGCCGAGCAGCTGGCTTACTTCACCAAGCTGTTGCAGAACATGAAGGTTGAAACCCACGAGCGCATCGAACAGAACCGAATCGCCATTGAGAGCCTGGACACCCCGGCCGACCCGGCGGACGCCGCTTCCGTGGAAGAAGAGCGCACCTGGTTGGTCAACGCCATCGATCGTGACCAGCGCATGCTTCCGCAACTGGAGCAGGCCCTGGACCGCATCAACGACGAAAGCTTCGGCTGGTGCGACGACAGCGGCGAGCCGATCGGCCTCAAGCGCCTGCTGATCAGCCCGACCACCAAGTACTGCATCGAAGCCCAGGAACGTCACGAGCAGATCGACAAGCACCAGCGTCAGGCCTGATCCGCGTTCCGTAAAAAGATCGCAGCCTTCTGTCGGAGGCTGCGATCTTTTGTTTTCGCTTGTCTGCCTGTTTCTCTTGAGCTGACGCAAAAACACGACTAATGGACCATGGATAATGGCCCCGTAGTGGCGTTTAATGCGTGCATAACAATGAGAACTATGGTGGCGAAAATGGCGACAGACGGATCTCTGGCGGGGACGGTGCCGGCCTCGGTGCCCGCGACGCGTGGCACGGCGCGCTGGCTTGCGCCGACGTTGCAAAGCCTCGCGCTGGCCTTGCTGCTGTGCGGCATGACCCTGGGCGGTTGGCCGTTGTACATGGGCCTGCCCTTGGCGATGCTCATCGTCTGGTTACCACGCCTGCGCTCGCGCCTGGCCAGTGCACCCATATCGACGTCGAGCGACAGCCTGGCCGAACTGACCCGCGATCTCTCCTACACCACTAGCCATAACGCATTGTCTGCCGCAGGCGTGGCCTATTCCGTCAAGCAGTTGGCCGGCAAAGTCCAGTCGCAGCTCGGTGCTGCGGCGCAGATTGTCAGCAACGCCGAAGCGATGATCGCAACCGAGCAGGCTACCTCACAGCTCAGCCAGCAGGCCTTGGGCGCGGCCAGCGAGGCCCATCGCAGCAGTGTGGCCGGGCGCAGCGAGCTGGTGGAGTCCATCAGTCGCATGCACCAGCTCAGCCAGCGCGCCAACGACAGTCGCGAGTTGATCGAGGCGCTGAGCGTGCGCAGCGACGAAATCCAGCGTGTCACCCTGGTGATCCAATCGATCGCCAGTCAGACCAACTTGCTGGCCCTCAATGCCGCCATCGAAGCGGCGCGGGCCGGTGAGCATGGACGCGGTTTCGCTGTGGTGGCCGACGAGGTTCGCGGCTTGGCCGGACGCACGGCTGCGGCGACCGGTGAGGTCGGGGTCATGGTGGCGGACATCCAGCAGCGCACCGCGCAAGTGGTCGAACAGATCCGCCAACTGGCCGGCGACCTGGACAGCGGCGTGCAGCAAGTCGAGCACACCGGCGAACACCTGGAGAACATCGCCCGGCTCGCGGCCGGCGTCGAAACCCAGGTCAGCGCTATCGCCCAAGGCACGGACACCAACCGTGGGCAACTCGACAGCCTGTTCCATGCCATCGAGCAAATGCGCAGCGACCTGGCGGTCAGTGACCAACAGACCCAGCGCCTGGCCGAGGCCGCCATCCAGATGGAAGGCCAGGCTGAAACCATCAGCGAACGCCTGGCCGAAGTGGGCCTGGACGATTATCACCAGCGGGTCTACGACCTTGCGCGTGAAGGGGCGAGCCGGATTGCTGCGCAGTTCGAAGCGGACATCGACCAGGGTCGTATCAGTCTGGACGACCTGTTCGACCGGAGCTACCAGCCCATCCCCAACACCCATCCGGCCAAGTTCCAGACGCGTTTCGACCGCTACACCGATCAGGTGCTGCCAGGAATCCAGGAGCCGTTGCTGGCCCGGCACGAGGGCCTGGTGTTTGCGATCGCTTGCACCCAGCAAGGCTACGTGCCGACGCATAACAATGCGTTCTGCCAGCCGCTGACCGGCGATCCTCAGGTCGACACCCTGAACAACCGCACCAAGCGCAAGTTCTCCGATCGTACCGGGATCCGCTGTGGCAGCCACCAGCAGCCGGTGCTGCTGCAGACCTACACGCGCGACACGGGCGAGTTGATGCACGACCTGTCGGTGCCGATCATGCTCAAGGGCCGCCATTGGGGTGGGTTGCGGTTGGGCTATAAGCCCGAGAAGGCGCGCTGAGTCTTAACGCAACCTGTGCGTCGAGCTCTTGTGGCGAGGGGGATTGCTCCCGCTGGCCTGCGAAGCGGGCCCAATAAGGCCGGCGACTGCTGCGCAGCCGAGCGGGAGCAATCTCCCTCGCCACAAGAGCCGCCTGGTGGTTGAGGTTACTTGCCGGCGTGCAAGCGCACATTCAGTTGATCCACCAGCACCGCTTCCTCACCGTCGGCGAGCAGCCATTCCCTGAGAAGATCCTTTTGCTGATCCGACCAAAAAGGCGCATCGACCAGTTTGGTGTCCGGGTCCAGTGGGTGCTCGCCGATGAAACCGTCGATGTCGGTGCCCTCCGAGGGCAGTCCGAGTTGGTCGAACAGGGTCTTGAGATCGTGGGATGGCTGTTGCATGGGGGACTCCTTTAGGCTGGCGCCGTCATGGCGCTTCGGTTGCTTCCCTTATCTGAGGGCAAGCGGTCGCCAGGAGTTCGATCGATTTCAAGCTTTAAGCGCACCTTCGTCCACCGCAAGCTTCAAGGCTTTTGCCGCATCCCTGGCGGCCTCGGCAGCGATTTCCGGGGTCTTGAACCAGCGATCCTTTTCCACCTGGTGATAGGTGACAGCGGTCGAAGGTGATTTGGCGCGCATTACAATGACGGCCTGAAACTCGCCTTCGACTTCTCTCGCTTCGCCCCGGATGAAAAAATCGCCAATATCAAGTTCCGTCACGTCGCGCCTTCCGTTCAAGTCATATTATTGTGCGAAGACCGCCGATAGGCGGCGGTCTCCGCTGGGCCGCCAGTATGGCAGCAGTTGCAGGTCGGCGGCTCAGTTAAGTCATCGACAGGGCGCAGATGGGACGGCAGGGTTCCGTTCCAGGCTTCTGGCCAGGTGGCAGGCTTCGTTATGATCGGCTCGGAAACCTCTTACACGTCCAGTCGACGTCTCTTCGATATGAAAAAAGCACTTACCGGCCAGAACGACCCTGTATTGCGGCTGGATCAAGGGATTTGCACTGTCTTCGCAGCCATCAACGGGCTCATGTGCTTGGACAACACGCGAGCTAACGGGGCGGATCAGGGTTGTGAAAGTACCCATGTGAATTCCTTTTCTATGGTTTACCGACGAATTGTCGGTTGTTTCGAGTAGTCTCCACGCCATTGGCTGCTCTAGAATCAGCAGCGCCGTGTGGATGTGGTGCCTATCTAAAGCAATTTTTTTTGGTCTCGATGTCAGAAAAATGCTTTTCTAAGTGAGAAATTTCCCTAAAGTTAGTAGTCCCACCTTTTCCGATAATCAGTGTGGTGTTTTCCTTCAGCCCCTGACGATCTCTGGGAAAGACAGCGAGCGTGGCGATCCTTTAGTCTTCTCTCGCCCTGGGTCAGGGGTGCGCCGTTCACTTTTGCATTCAATGACAGGTCCCTTGCGACCGTGCGGGTTCTCTTGGTCCACGCCTGGAGCGTGGCCCGTTTAAAAAGATGGGGATGTTTCCTTGGCAGTAAGTAATCTCGACATGCATGCGTTATTTGTTCTGGGTGACCTGCGGGCAAAACTGGTCAAGCAATTCCAGTCACGATTTGTCTACGTTACCGAGCAGACCGCCGAAGGTATTTACATTGCCGAAATCGATACCGAATCGGCGCTGGTGGTGGATGACAAGCCCAGGCTCGAACTCAAGGTTGGCGACCATTTTCGCGCGGCGGTGTTGCCAAGTCGCGAGGGTGGCAAGTTTGAAATCAAGTTTCGTGAGATCAAGTTGACAGTCTATGGCCTGGGTGACTACGCGTTCGTCACGACAGCAGACGGTCATGCGATCCTGTTCAAGGAAGGCCACAGCGTGGTGACGGTGTTCGCGGCCAACGAACAGCTGCAGGAAGGCTTGACCAAGACTCTGAAAGCGGTCACTGCGAAGGCAGCCAAATGGCGCAAGGGTGAACTCGTGACATTCAAGGCCAGCGAATAGAAAGTGCGCCGCCGCTAAGTAAACGGACGCATCGGTTTGAATCGCTTTCGGACTTTGCGCACCTGTAACAGTTTTTACACGGCGCTTGCTGGAACCTTGGCTACAGTCAATTGACTGAACTATCTACAGGCTTGCGCTTGGTTCGCAACGCCGTTCGGTCACTGCTGTATCCGGCACGAGGTATCAAGCATGAAACGCGTTCGACAGTGGCTGGCTGCCTGGGCCACCCTCGCTGTATTGGTTTCGCCACTCCCGTCATCAGCCGCATCGGCGCCGATCCATTTCGCCGACCTGAACTGGGAGAGCGGCAGCCTGATCACCGACATCCTTCGGGTCATCGTCGAAAAGGGCTACGGGCTATCGACCGATACGTTGCCGGGCACCACCATTACCCTGGAAACCGCCCTGGCCAATAACGACATCCAAGTGATCGGCGAGGAATGGGCGGGGCGCAGCCCGGTGTGGGTCAAGGCCGAGGCTGAAGGCAAGGTGGTCGCCCTGGGCGATACCGTCAAGGGTGCGACCGAAGGTTGGTGGGTGCCGGAATACGTCATCAAGGGTGACCCGGCCAAGGGCATCAAGCCGTTGGCGCCGGACCTGCGTAGCGTCGAGGACCTGGCGCGCTACAAACATGTGTTCAAGGACCCGGAAAGCCCCGACAAGGGACGTTTCCTCAACAGCCCCATCGGCTGGACGTCCGAAGTGGTCAATAAACAGAAACTCAAGGCTTACGGTCTTTCCGATAGCTATGTCAATTTTCGCAGCGGCTCCGGAGCCGCGCTCGACGCGGAAATCACTTCCTCGATCCGTCGTGGCAAGCCCGTCCTGTTTTATTACTGGTCGCCGACGCCGTTGCTCGGACGTTTCAAACTGGTGCAACTGCAAGAGCCGCCGTTCGACGCCGAGGCCTGGAAAACCCTGACCGACGCCGACAACCCGAATCCGAAGCCAACCCGGTCCTTGGCGTCGAAACTGTCGATTGGCGTCTCCGCGCCGTTCCAGAAGCAACATCCCGACATCGCCGAGTTCTTCAGCAAGGTCGACTTGCCCATCGAACCGCTGAACAAGGCCCTGGCCGACATGAGCGAGAAACGCACCCCTTCACGTGAAGCGGCCGAGGCGTTCCTCAAGGCCCATCCCCAAGTCTGGCAAGCATGGTTGCCCAAGGACGTTGCCGAGAAGGTTTCCGCCGCCCTGTAGCGCGCTCGATGCCAGCCGATTGAACAGTTGATCCTGGGCAAGGCGTCACTCGCTGGAAACTGGCAACCTGCGCCCGTCCAGCGAAATGCAAAAATCCAGCTAGGATGATTGTTCAACCTTATTCAGGAGGCTGGCGAATGACGCTTTTAGTGGCTCGGTCGCTGGTCGCAGTGTTTGCGACCATCAGCTTGATTCATATGTATTGGGCCCTAGGTGGCCGATGGGCGGCTTCGGCGGTGGTGCCGCAGGTTCCGGTGAAGCAGGGCGGCACGTTGCGGCCGGCATTCAACCCGTCGGGATGGCTGACGTTGTTGGTGGCCATCGCGCTGCTGATGATTGCGCTGCTGGTGTGCCTGCGGGTCGGCTTGCTCGCGCCGCCCGTCACCCACCGCGCCCTGCAGTGGTTGATCAGCGCGATTGCCTTGGTGATGTTCGCCCGAGCCATCGGCGAGTCGAACCTGGTGGGCTTCTTCAAGGAGGTCAAGGACTCGACGTTCGCCCGGCTCGACACCTGGGTCTACTCACCGTTGTGTGTCGTGCTGGGGGCGGGGTTGTTGACGGTGGCGTGGACTTGATCCACGAATGCCAAAAGCTGTACCAGCTCGAAATGTCTGTCAGTCGGTCCGGCGACTGCTCACCTCCGCCGGCACGTCGTCCCCCGCCATGCGCTTGCGGAACAAGGCCGCCCGGGCCAGTAGCAAGGTGGTTACCGGCACGGTGATCGACAACAGGATCGGTATCAGCCACGCGTGCAATACCGGCCCGGATTTGAGGGCCGAGAAATAAATGATCGAGGCCAGCGCCACGCACCAG
Source organism: Pseudomonas sp. SWRI154 (assembly GCF_014268645.1). Lineage (NCBI taxonomy): Bacteria > Pseudomonadati > Pseudomonadota > Gammaproteobacteria > Pseudomonadales > Pseudomonadaceae > Pseudomonas > Pseudomonas sp. SWRI154. The sequence continues at coordinate 7,226 of NZ_JABWQW010000040.1, read as the reverse complement.
GCGCCCAGCGTCGAGGCCAGCGCCGGCGGATGCATGCGCTGGAAATAATCCTTCAACCGCACCAGCCCGATCGCGCCGGTCAGGGCGAACAGACTGCTGGACACCAGCAGGATTGCCACCGGGATCTCCACCCACAACGACAGTTCGCCCATCATTCGATCACCTCGCCGCGCAACAGGAACTTCGCCAGGGCGAACGAGCCGACAAAGCCGAAGAGCGCGATCAGCAGCGCCGCTTCGAAATACGTGTCGCTGGCATAACGGATACCCAGCACCAGCATCATCAGCATCGCAACGATGTACAGGTAATCCAGCGCCAGGACCCGGTCTTGGGCCGAAGGGCCTTTGAACAGGCGCACCAGCGTCAGGACCATAGTCAGCGAGAAGAGAAACAGGCTCAGCAGGATCGCATTGGAGAGCAGCGGGCTCATTCGAAAATCTCCATCAAGGGGCGCTCGTAGGTGGCCTTGAAGTGCGCAATGAATGCCGCTTCGTCCTCCAGATCAAACACGTGCATCAGCAGGATGCTGCGGTCCAGCGCCAGTTCCGACCAGACCGTCCCGGGAATCACCGTGGTGATCATCGACAGCACCGCCAGGCCGTTGGCATCGTGCAGATCCAGCGGCACCTTGAGGAACCGCGAGCGAGGTGGGCGGCGCCCGGCGTTCAGGACGCCCCAGGCGACGGCCACGTTGGACACCAGTACGTCGCGCCCCACCAACAAGAACAGCCGCAGCATCACCCACGGTCGCCGGATGCGGATCGGGCGTGGTCGCAGCGGGCGCATCATCAGCGGCGCCAGGAAGCCCAGCGCGGCGCCAAGCAGCACATGACCGGCGCTGAGGGATAGATTCAACGCCAGCCAGAGCAGCCACAGCGCGAGGGACAGCCATGGCGCGGGGAACAGGTGCTTCATGGCTGCACCTCGCGTAACCCAGCGCGGGTTTCAGGGTTGGGCACGGTGCGGGTGGCGAGCACCGACATCACATAATGTTCGGGGTTGTTCAGCGCGTCGGCGGCGGACTGGGTGTAGCGCAACAACGGCTCAGCCTTGAAGGTCAAGGCGATCCCCAGGCCCAACAAGACGATGATCGGCAGACATTCGAACTGTCGCAGCAGCGGTGAGGGCCGCTCTTGCGGCGTCCAGAATCGTTGGATGCCCAGTCGTGAAAAAGCGATCAGCGAAGCCAGCCCCGACAGGATCAGCAACCCTAGCAAGCCCCACGCCGCGGGCGACACGGGTACGTCGGCAGCCGCGCCGAGCCCCTGGGGATTGAGCAACGCATGGAGCAGTCCCAATTTTGCAATGAAGCCTGAAAGCGGCGGCATGCCGATAATCAACAATGCACAGAAAATGAAACTCAAGCCGAGGAAGGCCATCGTCCAGGGAATCACTTGGCCGACCACGGCCTTCTGCTCGTCGTCGAGGTTGATGCCCTTGGGCGGCTGCAGGGACTCCAGCGGGCGCGGCAGGCTGTCGAGGTCATCGTCCAATGGCGCTTCATTGGCCGAGCGTGACCGTTCGATCAACTCGGCCAGCAAGAACAGCGCGCAGAGCGCCAGGGTCGAACTCACCAGGTAAAACAGCGCGGCCCCGACGAGGTTGGGCTGGGCAAAGCCGATGGCTGACAGCAGGATCCCCGCCGAGACCAGGATACTCAGGCTGGCCATGCGCTCCAGGCGCTGGGCCGCGAGGATGGCGATCCCTGCGCAGACGATCGTCACCATGCCGCCATAGATCAGCCAGTCTGCCCCGAAATACGCCGACGCGCCGGCCTGCCCGGAAAACAGTAGCGTCCACAAGCGCAGGATCGTATAGACGCCCACCTTGGTCATGATCGCAAACAGTGCCGCCACCGGGGCGCTGGCCGCGCTGTAGGCCGGCACCAGCCAGAAGTTCAGCGGCCACATGCCGGCCTTGGCCAGGAACGCCACCGCGAGAATCCCCGCCCCAGCGTGTAGCAGGCCGCGGTCGGCTTCCGGCACCAGGGGCACTTTCAAGGCCAGGTCGGCCATGTTCAATGTTCCGGTGACACCGTAGATCAGGGCCGCGCCAATCAGGAACAGCGACGAAGCCAGCAGATTGATGGAGATGTAATGCAGCCCCGACGACACCCGCGCCCGGCCCGAACCATGCAGCATCAAACCGTAGGATGCCGCCAGCAAGACTTCGAAAAACACGAACAGGTTGAACAGGTCCGCCGTCAGGAACGCTCCGTAGAGGCCCATGAGCTGGATCTGGAACAAGGCATGAAAACTCGCCCCGGCACGGTCCCATCGGGCCATGGCGAACAGCAGGGCGCACACACCGATGATGCCGGTCAGCACCAGCATCAGGGCTGACAGGCGATCGACCACCAACACAATGCCGAACGGTGCCTGCCAATTGCCCGGCAGGTATACGCCAATGGACGCGGGCAGCGCCTGGTCCTGGGTCCAGCGCAACAACAGCACGGCAATGCCCAGGCCCAGCAGGCTGGAAAACAGGTTGATCCGCGCCTTGAGCGGACGGTGCTTTTCGCCGAGCATCAACATCAACGCGGCAGTCAGCAGCGGCAACAGGATGGGCGCGGCGATCAGGTGAGACGTCAGCGTCATTCCTTGGGCTCCCGACCGTCCACATGGTCGGTGCCGGTCAGTCCCCGGGACGCGAGCAACACCACGAGGAACAACGCGGTCATGGCGAAGCTGATGACGATGGCGGTCAACACCAGGGCCTGGGGCAGTGGGTCGGTGTAATGCAACAGGTCCTGCGGCACGCCGTTCTTGATGATCGGCTCTTTGCCGATGAACAGGCTGCCCATGCTGAAGATAAACAGGTTGACGCCATACGACAGCAGGCACAGGCCCATGACCACTTGGAAGGTTCGCGGCCGCAGCACCAGCCAGACCCCCGAGGCGGCCAGCACGCCGATTGCAATTGCGATGACTTCTTCCATCAGGCGGCTCCTACCGGTTGTGCGACGGGTTTGGGATGCAGGCCCGGTTTGTGCGCGCGCACCGACTGGTGGGCGAGGGCGGTGAGGATCAACAGCGTCGAGCCGACTACCACGGCGTACACGCCAATGTCGAAAAACAGCGCGCTGGCCAGATGAATGTCGCCCAGCAGCGGCAATGTGAAATGCCAGGTGTGGGTGGTCAGGAACGGATAGCCCGCCGCCATCGCACCCAGGCCGGTGACGGTAGCAAACAGCAGTCCGGTGCCCATCCAGCGCAGCGGCCGCAGGCTCATTTGCGCCTCGACCCACTGAGTGCCGGCGACCATGTATTGGAGGATGAACGCCACCGACATCACTAGCCCGGCGACAAAGCCGCCACCCGGTTGATTGTGGCCACGCATGAACAAGTAGAAAGACACCACCAGCGCGACGGGCAGCAACAGGCGCACCAGCACCGAGGGCACCATCATGAAGCCCAGCGCGGTGTCGCTGGCGTGGCGCGGGTTGACCAGGTCGGTGACCACGTCCGGTGCCAGCAGGCGTTGTTGCGCCGGCAATTGCATGCTTTCCCTGGGCGGCCTGAACCGTCGCAACAGGGCGAACACCGCGAGGGCCACCGCCGCCAGCACGGTGATTTCCCCCAGGGTATCGAAGCCGCGGAAGTCCACCAGCATCACATTCACCACATTGGTGCCGCCGCCTTCGGGCAGGGCCCGACTGAGGTAGAACGAAGAGATGTCATTGGGCGTCTGGCGCGTCAGCATTGCATAGGACAGCAGCGCCATGCCGGCGCCGACGCTGACGGACAGCAGCAAGTCCCGCAGGCGCCGGATACGTGCGCGCCGTTCACTGTTCGGCCGAGGTAGCGCGTCTTCGATCCGCCGTGGCAGCCAGCGCAGGCCCAGCAGGATCAGCACGGTGGTGACCACTTCAACCACCAGTTGGGTCAAGGCCAGGTCGGGGGCCGAGAACCAGACGAAGGTCACGCACGTCATCAAGCCACAGACACTGACCATCGTCAGCGCCGCGAGACGGTGATACTTGGCCTGCCAGGCCGCGCCCAAGGCACAGGCGATAGCCAGCACCCACAGGGTGACAAACACGACGGAGCCGGGGATCTTCGGCCGGTCGCCCCAGACCAACGTGCTGTGCAGCATCGGAATCAGCCCCGCCAACACCGCCGCCAGTACCAGGAAAAACAGTTGGGCTTGCAGGCGCCGGGTGCTGATCCTGCGCTCCAAGCGCCGGCCTTGGCGCATCATCAGCACCAGGCAGCGTTCGAACAGCCGCTTGCCGCTGAGGCGACCGATCAACGGCGGATGCTTGATGTGGCCTTGTTTGAATTGGCTGCGCAGCAGCAGATACAGGACGATGCCGCCCGACATCGCCACCAGGCTCATGATCATGGGCGCGTTCAGCCCGTGCCAGATTGCCAGGCTGTACTCGGGCAGCGGGTCGCCCACCACGGGCAGCGCCGCGGCGGCCAACAACGAACCGACCACCTGGGCCGGGAAAATCCCCACCAGCAGGCAGGTGAACACCAGCAACTCCACCGGCGCGCGCATCCAGCGCGGCGGCTCATGGGGCGTGTGGGGCAGGTCGGTGGCGGTGGGGCCGAAGAACACATCCACGGTAAAGCGCAGGGAGTAGGCGACGCTGAATGTGCCGGCGATGGTGGCGATGATCGGCAGCGCCAACTCGACCCAGGCCGTGGCCGAGATGAACACGGTCTCGGCGAAGAACATTTCCTTGGACAGGAAGCCGTTGAGCAGCGGCACCCCGGCCATCGCCGCGCTGGCCACCATGGCCAGGGTCGCGGTGAACGGAATCAGCCTGACCAGGCCACTGAGCCTGCGAATGTCCCGGGTGCCACTCTCGTGATCGATGATCCCGGCGGCCATGAACAGCGAAGCCTTGAACGTCGCGTGGTTGAGGATATGGAACACCGCCGCCACGGCCGCCAGCGGACTGTTCAGGCCCAGCAGCAAGGTGATCAGCCCGAGGTGGCTGATGGTCGAATAGGCGAGCAGGCCCTTGAGGTCGTTCTGGAACATCGCGCAGTAGGCGCCCAGCACCAAGGTGCAAGCCCCTGCGCCGCCGACGATATAGAACCACTCCTCGCTGCCCGACAGCGAAGGCCACAACCGCGCCAACAGGAACACTCCGGCCTTGACCATGGTCGCCGAGTGCAGGTAGGCCGACACCGGCGTGGGCGCGGCCATGGCGTGGGGAAGCCAGAAATGAAAAGGAAATTGGGCGCTTTTGCTCAAGGCGCCGATCAGGATCAGCGGCAGCAGGATGGGATAGAGGGCATGGTCACGAATCAGGTTGCCGGCGGCCAGGACCTTGTCCAGGTCATAGCTGCCCACCACATGGCCGAGCAGCATCACCCCGGCCAACAGGCACAGCCCGCCGGCGCCGGTCACCATCAACGCCATATAGGCGCCGCGTCGAGCGTCGGCGCGGTGATGCCAATAGCCGATCAGCAGGAATGAGAAAAGGCTGGTCAGTTCCCAGAAAAACACCATTTGGATCAGGTTGCCGGAAATCACCAACCCGAGCATGGCGCCCATGAACGCCAGGAAAAACGCGAAGAAACGCGGCACCGGATCGTCCGGCGACATGTAGTAACGGGCGTACAACGACACCAGCGTGCCGATGCCCAGCACCAGCAAGGAAAACAGCCAGGCGAAACCGTCCAGGCGCAGCACCAGGTTCAGGCCCAGGCTCGGCAACCATGAATATTCCTCGCGGATCACGCCGCCATCGGCAATCTGCGGATACCACAATGCCACCTGAACGGTGCCGGCCAGCGCCACAAGGCCCGCCAGCAAGGATTCGGCGTTACGCGCGTTATGCGGCAGCAAGGCCGCCAGGCAGCTGCCGATGAAGGGCAAAAGCAATAGAACTATCAGTGACATAGGTTTCTATTCGGCAAAGGTTGTCCGGGATCATACGTGGCGTATTCCAGATCACCAACCGCGAGGGTGTCGCAGAATCCTACAAGGTAGATGGATTTTTCCTGTTTTTGGATGTTTCGGTGAGCGTCGGTTCGTTGGGATCGGCCAAGGGTAACAAGGCACTCCTGCCTTAAAAACAGTGTTCGGGTGCGGTGCATATGTACCGCACCCGAACAGGGCTCCATCGCCATCCTGCGCCATACAGATAAGGAGAACTGTATGGCAAACCGAACACTTAACGATGGATCAGATGGAACAGTAGTCATCAGTCCTGGGCCAACGGCTTCAGGTGGCGGTTTCCAGGTCGGTAGCGGCGGCTTTTCAGGCGGGTTTGGTGGCTCGGGCAGCAGCCGCAGCAGACGCCGCCGTAAAGCCAGGGCCAGAGCCAGGTACGAACAGCTTAAGGCCCAGCAAGAAGCTCAGGCAAAGGCAGACGCGGAGAAGGCCAAGGCCACCGCCGCGGCCCAGGAGCAAGCGCGTCTCCAGGCACGGCAACACCTGCTGGCGACAATGGTCCAGCGATACACCAATACCCGGGCCGAGGTGGATCGGAACTTCGCGGGCAAAAGGCAACAACTCGACGCGTCGCTGCAAAAGGACATCGCCGCTGCAAAACGGCCCCCCGTTTCGAACTCGACCGAACGCTGGCAGCTTTACACCATCACCAAAGAGAAAAACGAGATCGACGGGCTGATCGCCCGAAAAACCACCGAACTCAACGCCAAGAACAGCGCAGCCCGTGTCTTCGACGGACAGGATCCGCTCATCCGTTCGGCGAATGACTACCGCACGCGACTGGCTCAATTCGGCGCCGCGCTTGAAGAAGGTCATCGACTCTGGGAGCAGGCTTATACCGCTGCCCAAGAGGCGCAATTACTGTCGGCGCAGATCAAGGCCCTGACCGAAAAATCCAACGCGCTGGCCCGGCACCATGCCGAACAGACCGTGGTCTGGCGGGAGCGGGAGGTTGTCCAGGAGCGCCAACGCCAGTATGCCGAGCAGCGAGCGGAGCGCATCCGCTTTAAACAGCAAGTGGATGAAAGCACTCGACTTGAGCGGTTCAGGCAAGTCCATACCCTGAGTGTGCCTGCGCTTTCGATGACTGGGGGCGGGATGGTATTGAGCCAGGGGACCGTGTTTGTGCCCCGGCAAGACACGGCGGTATTGGACAAGGCTGTCCAGTCGGCCGTGGCGATGCTCGGTGAGTTGAAGAGCATTGCCTTGAAGGGGCCAGGTTTATGTGCGCCAGGCAAAGCTTGGTCGCCTGGGACTGACGGCGCAAGCCGTCACGAAATGGCGTAAGAAACTCAGCGGGTTTGAACCCCGCC